>JANOYK010000001.1:0-4170 GCA_031428855.1 Burkholderiales bacterium
GCGGCGGCGGGTATGGTAACTTTGTTGAGCACCCACGCGCGCAGTAACAACGCATCAACGAGGAGACAACGCAGTGATCGAACGCATTCCCGATCTGGTCAACGCCGACCCCGCCATCACGCGCTGGGGCCGGCATCTGAACGACAGTTTCATGGTCGAAGTCGGCACGCAGCAGTATCTGCTCACGGTGCGCGCCGGGCAGATTGACCCGGTCATCAAAGGCCCGCTGGTGCAGCGCGCCTGGCGCTTTGCGATTCGCGCCCGCGCCGGATGCTGGGAACAGTTTTGGCAAAAAGTGCCCGCGCCCGGCTGGCATGATTTGTTCGCGCTGCTGCGCCGCGGCGATGTCGCGTTCGAGGGCGATCAGCGCGTGCTGATGTCGCATCTGCTCTACCTCAAGCTGGTGCTGGCGTCGCCGCGCAAGGTGGCCGCATGAGCACGCATCCACAGGCGCGCAGTGCCGCGCGCATCGAACCCATCACCGGGCGCTACGCCCACATGGAGATCGACGGCAAACCGCATCGCCTCTATTTTGAGGAAGCCGGTCAGGGCATCCCGCTGCTGTGCCTGCACACGGCCGGGTCGGACGCGCGCCAGTTTCGCGCTGTGCTGAACGACCCGGCCATCACGCAGCACTACCGCGTGGTCGCATTCGACATGCCGTGGCACGGCAAATCGTCTCCCCCGGCCGGGTGGGAAAAACAGGACTACCAACTCACCACCGCCAGCTACACCGCGCAGATCATGACGGTTGCGCGCGAGTTGGGGCTGGATCGACCGGTGGTGATGGGCTGCTCGATCGGCGGGCGCATCGTGCTTGACCTCGCGCTCAAGCACCCCAAAGACCTGCGCGCGCTGGTCGGCCTGCAATCGGCCGCCTATGTCGAGCGCTATTACGAATCGGCCTGGCTCAACCACGCCGAAGTGCATGGTGGCCAGGCTTGCGGCGCGGTCGCCTACGGTCTGATGTCACCGCTCAGTCCAGACCCGCACCGCTGGGAAACCGTGTGGCATTACATGCAAGGCGGCCCCGGCGTCTTCACCGGCGATTTGCATTTCTATCAAGTCGAAGGCGACATCCGCGAACGCATCGGTGCCATCGACACCAGTGTCTGCCCGCTCTACCTGCTCACCGGTGAATACGATTACTCGGCCTCGCCCAAAGACACCGAAGCCGCGGCAGCCCGCATCAAGGGCGCAAAGGTGACGATCATGAAGGGCCTCGGGCATTTTCCGATGAGCGAAAACCCTGATGCGTTTCTCCAGCATCTGCGCCCGGTGCTCGACCAGATTCGCGCAAGCACCAAGTAACGCTGGTTCCAGAAACCGCTTGCGCCAAGCGCTATGATTGCATCCGGGAAAGCCGCCAGATTGGATCCGGGATAGCCGCCACACGGCACATCCCGCACGGCACCCATCCCCATCACAAGGCCTCTTTTTGAAAGGCATCACATGAATCAGTTTGACGTCATCAAGGCAACCGAGATGTTTCGCAACGTCCCCGATGAGGACATCAACAAGATCGCTGCCCTGTGTACCGAAAAGCGCTATGCCAAGGATGCCGTCATCATGGAAGAAGGCAGCGCGGGCGACGAGCTTTACATTCTTCCCCATGGGCTGGTGGGCATTGACGTGCGGATTGGCGAGAACGTTTACCGCCAGCGCGCCTATGAAGTCATGCAAGGTGATGTGTTCGGTGAACTCGCCCTGTTTGGCCACCGCCGCAGCGCCCGCGTGCGTGCGCTCGAAGATGTCGAGATTCTGGCGATCCCCTGCCAACCGCTCAAGCAATTGATGCGCGACGTGCCGCGCATCGGCTACTACACCATGTCCAACCTCTCCGCGATTCTGGCCGAGCGGCTGGTGATGGCCAACATCAACATGCAGGACATGATGTCGAAGCACCATCAAATTGGTGCCTGAGCTGGTGTCTGGGCGCGCGCGGGCAGGCGGCAGCCACAGAGCCGCCTGAACCGATGCCAGCCACGCCCTTCGAGCAACCGGCGGCAGCGCCCGCCACGCCGCGCCAGTTCCTCTCTGACTTCCGCGCGCAACATGCGCTCGACGCCTTGGTGGCGTTTTTGTTCGCCTGCACCGGCCCGGTCGCGATCATCCTCGCCACCGGCGCGCGCGGCGGCCTGTCCGAATCCGACATTTCCTCGTGGATCTTCGGCGCGTTTTTTCTCAACGGCTTTTTCACCATTGCGCTGTCGTTGATCTACCGCCAGCCGCTGGTGTTGTTCTGGACCATTCCCGGCACGGTGCTGGTTGGTCCGGCCTTGACCCACCTGAGCTACCCCGAGGTCATCGGGGCCTTCCTCGCTACCGGGCTGTTGCTGCTGATCCTCGGCTTCTCCGGCTGGGTGCGGCGCGCGATGGACGCGGTGCCGATGCCAATCGTGATGGCGATGGTGGCGGGCGTGTTCCTGCGTTTCGGCGTGGACCTGGTGCGCGCGTTTCGCGATCAACTCTGGATTGCCTTGCCGATGACCGTGGTGTTCGTTGCCCTCACCGCGTGGCCGCGCCTGGCGCGCGCCGTGCCGCCGCTGGTGGGCGCGCTCGCCGCCGGTGCGGTGGCAGTCTGGCTGCTCGGCGCGTTCAAGCCGGCGGCCGGTGCGCTGTTCGGCATCGCCCATCCCAATCTTTACATGCCGCAGTTCAGCTGGGCCGCCATGTTTGAACTCGTGGTGCCGCTCACCATCACCGTGCTGGTGGTGCAAAACGGCCAGGGCATCGCCGTGTTGCGCGGCAATGGCCACAATCCCCCGGTCAATGCCATCACCGCCGCCTGCGGACTCGGTGCCATCGTCACCGGGCTGGCCGGCACAGTGTCAACCTGCCTCACCGGCCCGGTCAACGCGCTCATCAGCGCGAGTGGTGAGAAGGAGCGGCAGTACACGGCAGCGATCATGGTCGCCTTCCTCGGCATCGGGTTCGGCCTGTTCGCGCCGTTTTTCACACGCCTCATGCTCGCCATGCCAGCCGCCTTCATCGCCACGCTCGCCGGGCTTGCCATGCTGCGCGTGCTGCAGAGCGCGTTCGCGGCGTCGTTCCGCGATCACTCCACGCTGGGTGCGCTGGTCTGCTTTCTCGTCACGGTGGCTGATGTGCCGGTGTTCGGCATCGGCGCGGCGTTTTGGGGGCTGGTGTTTGGGTTGTTGACGACGCGGGTGCTGGAGCGGCAGCCATCCGCAGCGCCGGAGAAAAAGTGATGCCTCTAAACGTGATGCCTCTGAAACCCTTGGTGGGAGCCATGCGTGGCCGCTGCCTTGGTAGAACCGTTGGTGCGAGCGCCTCTTGGCCAGCCGCCTCCAAATTTATGGATGGCCTGACAAGGGCGCTCACATGATGCCCCCCTCGATGCACACCGAAATCCTGCGCCGCATGCGCGCTGCTGAAGAAGAGCACGGCGTGCGCGTATTGCTGGCGGTCGAATCAGGCAGCCGCGCCTGAGGGTTCGAGTCACCCCATAGCGACTACGACGCACGCTTGGTACAAACTTCGCTCGCCCGAGCGGTAGACGCAGCATTGGCGATGGCGCTGCGCATGCCGCTTGCGTTCCCACGTATCGAGGCCGATTTCCGGCACGTCATCACGCGCAAGTTTCCGGATTCGATCATCTACCATCCGGCAGAATCAGATCTGGTCGTGGTGTCCTGCTTCCATCACAGCCGCAAACCGGGGTCGTGGCTCGGCAGTATCCCCGGTTGACCGGGCAGGTCTTTGCGGAGGCGAATGTTGGCGCAACGGCCTGGAGTTGAGCGATGGGGCTCACCCTCTACACCCACCCGCTGGCGTCGTACTGGCACAAGGGGCTCATCGCCCTCTACGAATTGCCTCTAACTGGAAAGACGGCCGGCGTTCTGCAAGACATCGGGCATTTTTGCCGGGTGGTGTTCAACATCGCAGGCAATCATTACCGCCTGGTGGCGTGGATCAACTACCCGTATCGCGTGGTGACCATCCGCTTCATCGGCGGCCACGCCGAGTATGACGGCATCGACGCGCAAACAATCTGAACGAGGTGA
Source organism: Burkholderiales bacterium (assembly GCA_031428855.1). Taxonomy (GTDB): domain Bacteria; phylum Pseudomonadota; class Gammaproteobacteria; order Burkholderiales; family JAEUOS01; genus CANJDH01. Next base: position 4,029 of record JANOYK010000001.1, read on the forward strand.
ACCATGCATATCAAACCCATCAAAACCCGCGCCGACCATCGCGCCGCACTCAAGGAAATCGAGACCTTGATGATGGCCAAGCGCAACACGCCGCAAGGCGAGCGGCTCGATGTGCTGGTCACGCTGGTCGAAGCCTATGAGC
>JANOYK010000002.1:0-3923 GCA_031428855.1 Burkholderiales bacterium
CCATCGCCATGCGTGTCATGGGCGCGAGCTTGATGGTGCGCGCCGCCATTTGCGCCACACCTTTTTCAGTCTTGCGAAATACACCTGTCAGCGCCATCAATCTGCCCCCGCTTTCAAGTTCGTCAATCATCCTGCCAGGACACCGCGCCTGCGGGAGGCACGATGGTCTGTTGCCTGAGCAGCCCGCGCTGCACCTTGCCCAGCGCCGTCTTGGGCAGCGCAGCGGCAAACACCACGCGGCGCGGGTGCTTGTAGCGCGCGATGCGTCCGTCAAACAGCGCCAGCACCGCCGCCGCATCGAGCACCGCGCCCGGCTTGGGCACCACCACCGCCAGCGCCACCTCACCCCACTGCGCGTCACTCTGCCCGATCACGGCGGCCTCCAGAATCAACGGGGATTCACTCAAAATATTTTCCAGCTCAGCCGGGTAAATATTTTCACCGCCCGAAATAATCAATTCGCTGGTGCGGCCCGCCACCCAATAAAAACCTTCGGCATCACGATACGCCAAATCGCCGGAACGGAACCAGCCGTCTGTAAAAGCGGCGTTGTGCGGGTCATGCCAATACCCCGCCACTACATTGTTGCCGCGCACCCAGATCTCGCCGGTCTCGTCCACCGCGGCCTCACTGCCGCCGGCCGTCACCAGACGCACCTCGACATGCAGCGCAGGTTTGCCAGCGCTGCCGGCATGCGTGAGCGCGTCCTCCACCCGCAGCGCCAGTGAAACTGGCCCGGTCTCGGTGGCGCCATACACCTGCGTCACCGGCACGCCGCGCGCATGCACCGCGTCGATCAGCGCGCGCGGCACCACCGACGAGCCGGTGTTGATGAAGCGCAGGCTTGACAGATCAGCAGCGGGCCAGGCCGGATGATCGAGAATCGCCTTGAGCGTGGCCGGCACCAGCAGCGAGAGCGTGGGGCGGCGCGCCTGCACATCGCTGATCCACGCGCCGGCATCAAAGCGCGCATGCAGCGTGACGCAGCCGCCGGCGGCGAGCACCGGCAGCAATTGAATGCACAGGCCGCCGACATGAAACATCGGCAGCACGGTGAGCAAATGGTCCTCCGCGCACAAGCCTTGCGCGGCGATGGCCGACTCGATGTTCCATAACAAATTGGCTTGCGTGTGCGGCGCGCCTTTGGGCTTGCCGGTGGTGCCGGAGGTGTAGACCAGCAGCAGCGGGTTTTCATCATCGCCCGCAAAGCATTGGTGGGAGCGGGTTTCAGGAGAATCGTCGAGTGCGGTGGCAGGCTCGATGGCAATCTTTGCGGCCTGCGCTGCGGCGCTGCCCGCAGCGTGCATCGCCTCATCGCACAGCAGCAGGCGCGCGCCGGCGTGTTCCAGAATTGCTGCCAGCTCGGGCGGTGCGAGCCGCAGATTGAGCGGCACCGCGATTGCACCGAGCCGCGCCAACGCCATCAGCAGGACGATGAAGCGCGGATGGTTGAGGCCGAGATAAGCGATTCGCTCGCCCGGCTGTACCGCGAAGCGTTGCGTCAGCGTCGCGGTGGCCGCTTCAATGCGCTGCCACAGCGCCGCAAACGACAGGTCGTCGCCCTGAAAGTGGATCGCGCAGCGGCCTGGCGCAAGACCGGCCTGCTGCTCAATGATGCGTGACAGATTCATGTTGCCGCCGCGCTGGCCCCGCTCATGGTTCTTGGTTCCGCTTCCTGCCCCCGGCTTATTCGGCCTTGATGCCCATAGCGCGGATCAACTGGCCCCACTTGGTGCGCTCGGCGCGCAGGAACGCAGTCAGCTCGGCCCCGGTCTGAATCTGCGGGTCTACTCCGAGTGCGAGCATGCGCTCGCGCGTTTCCGGCAGCGCCATCACCTTGACCAGTTCGCCCGACAGCAGGCGGATCACCTCCGGCGGCGTGCCTTTGGGGGCAAACAGCACGTTCCAGCCGGCAATCTGAAACTGGCCGACGCCCTGCTCGGCAACCGACTTCACACCGGGCAGCAGTTCGCTCGATGCAAGTGAAGTGATGGCAAGCGCCTTGAGCCGGCCGCTGGTGATCTGCGCGCGCACCGAGGCCACCGTATCGACCATGAACTCAACCTGTCCGCCGATGACATCGGCAATCGATTGCGCGCTGCCCTTGTAGAGCACCGCAAACAACGGCGCGCGCGCCTGCTGGCGAAACAGTTCAAGCGTGCTGCGCGAGGTGGTGGTGGTGACGGCGACATTGATCGTGTCCGGTTTGGCGCGCGCCGCGTCAGCCAGTTTTTGCACACTGTCGACCGGGTTGCCGGGCACGGTAACGATCGCCATCGGCAAAATGCCGGTGAGCGCCACCGGGTCGAAATCGGCATCCGGGTCGAAGCCGGGGCTGACAAACAGAAACGGCGCGGCAGCGTGGGTGGCGTTGGTACCCATCAGCAGCGTGTAGCCGTCCGCCGCCGACTTGGCGACGTACTGCGCGCCGATGTTGCCGGCTGCACCGGCGCGGTTTTCGACGATCACGTTCTGGCCGATTTGTTTGGCCAGTTGCTGCGCGAGGTAACGCGCGGCGACATCGGTGCCTTGGCCGGCCGGGTAAGGCACGACGATCTTGACCGGGCGCGCCGGATACGGCTGCGCCAGGCCGGCAGCGCCGTGCAGCAGCAGCGTGATAGCGGCGAGGGCGTACAGAATGCGATTCATGGCGGCTCCTGGATTTGGCGTAATGACGAAGCATTGCATCATAATTGCACAGAGGCAACCAAGGCCTGTCATTTATAAGTGAAGCCCGCATGAAGAAAATTTTTGTTGCAGTGGCAGTGCTGGTGCTGGCCGCTGGCAGCGTGGTGGCGTTCAAACAATTCAAGACAACCACGCCAGAACCCGCTGCCACCAACGCTGTCAAGGCCGATGCCCCCAAGACCATTGCGCAGCAACAGTCTCAGACCGCTGCTCTGTCAATTGAAATCGCTGCGAGTGACCTCGCCAGCGCCGAGCTGCGCGAGGTGCGGCGCGAATTGCCGCTGACCGGGCAGCTGCGCCCGGCGCAGGTGGCGCTGGTGCGCGCCAAGGTGGCGGGCGAAGTGATGCGGATGCTGGTCAAGGAAGGCGACACCGTGGCCAAAGGCCAGGTGCTGGCGCAGCTCGATGCCGCCGAGCATCAGGCGCGCCTGGACGAGCGCATGGCCACACTCGCGGCCAGCAAGGCCACCTGGGAGAACAACGAGCGCACCCGTAAGAACAACGAGGAGTTGCTGCGCAAGGGTTTCATTTCGCAGTCGGCCTACGACACCACGCTGGCCAATTCGTCAGTGGCGCAGGCGCAGGTGAAGGCAGCTGAGGCCAATGTGGCGCTGGCGCGGCGTGCGGTGGACGACACCATCATCAAAGCGCCGTGGGCCGGCTTGATCGCCGAGCGCGCGGTGCAGACCGGCGACAAGGCCTCGGTCGACACCAAGCTGCTCACACTGGTCGATTTGTCGCGCATGGAAGTCGAGGCGGGCGTGCCGGCCAGCGAGATACCGGGCGTCGCCAGCGGACAGGAGGTAGCGTTCACGGTCGAGGGGTTTGGCGCGCGCGCTTTCAAGGGCGTGATTGCACGCATCAACCCGCAGTCGGCGGCCGGGTCGCGCTCGATCATGGTGTACGTCGACGTGCCCAATGCCGATGCCACGCTCAAGGGCGGCATGTTTGCCAAGGGCAGCCTTACTTTGTCGCGGCGTGAATCGGTCACGGCGGTGCCGCTGACGGCCTTGCGTGAAGAGCGCGGCGAGACCGTGGTCTACGCGGTGATCGGTGGCGGCGCGGGCAACCGCATTGCGCGCATTGCGGTCAAGCCGGGGGCGCGCAACGAGGACCAAGCCTGGGTCGAGATCAGCGCGCCCGAGAGCACCGGCCTGAAACCCGGCGTGAAGGTGGTGAAGTCGAATCTGGGCGCGCTCACTGCCGGCGCGCAGGTGCGGGTGGTCGAGACGAAA
>JANOYK010000003.1:0-3483 GCA_031428855.1 Burkholderiales bacterium
CGCCCATGCGCGCGGACACGTCTTCGACGCGGACGTCGTCGTCCTTGGAGATGTAGTCGCCGAGCCAGAGCAGCTTGGCGTCAAACCCGGCGGCATTCAAAAACTGTGCGAGCGGGCGGAACGAGGCCGAGGTGTCGCTCCAGCCGTGGACGATCAGGACTTGCTTGGGCATGGCGGGGACTCCTTTATGGTGCCGGGGTGGTCACGCTTGAGATTGCAACAACATCGGCCAAGAGCGTTGGTGGGAGCGGTTCTACGCTGACTGACTGACCGGGCGGGTCGAATAATCGGGATCGGAGCGGTCAATTAAGCAATTAAGTGGGGTCAGACCCCATTAAACCCGGCTGGATCATGCGTCGGCTGTTTCGGGGGTGCGCTCTGTCTCGCGCTGCTCTTCGCGCTGTTCTTCGCGCTGTTCTTCGTCTGCCGGATAGTGATACCAATTTTTGTGCGGCGAGATGACACCGCAGTCGAGGCACTGCGTTTTCTCCCAGTGATGGGCGCAGCCGGGGCAGACGCCGCCGGTCCAAAACGTGTTCCATTCGACGCCACAACGGGGGACGCACATCCAGCGGCTTTCGGCTTTGGGGCGCCAGGTGCATTGGGGGCAGTGGATGACGGGCTGTTTCATGGCGGTGATTCTAGCGCTGCCCTCTTCAGCAGTCTGTGTGCGGCAGCTAACGCGCCGGCAGCAGCGCCCACAGCGGCACCGCTTCGATGCCATCGGCGAGCATGAAACGCTGCTCACCAGGGTAGACCACGTAGAGCTTGTCGAGCGTCAAGTCATCGATGGCGATGCGCATCGAGGCGGTTACTTTGGGCACGTCGGCTCGCTTGATTTGGACACCAATGCGCTGTGTGCCCTTGAGCATCAGCAAGTCAAGCTGCGCACCTTGATGCGTCGCCCAAAAATAGGCCTCGTCCGGTTTGGCCAGACGCAGCACTTGCTCAAGCGCAAAACCTTCCCAGCTTGCGCCGCAGTGCGGATGCGCCAGCAGCGCAGGCAGATCCGCTACCCCCATCAGCGCGTGCAGCAGACCGGTGTCACGAAAATAAATTTTCGGCGACTTGACCTGGCGTTTGCCCAGATTGGCATGCCAGGGCTGCAACTGGCGCACCATCAGGGTTTGGGTCAGCGTATCGAGATAACGCCGCACGGTGGATTCGGACACACCGAGCGAGCGGGCTGGATGTGCGGCATTCCAAATTTGCCCGTGATAGTGCGCCAGCATGCGCCAGAAACGCAGCATGGCAGGCGCGGCAATGTTGACGCCGAACTGCGGCAAATCAACTTCGACATGGCTGGATATGGCCGCGGTGCGCCAGGCCAGACTGTCATCGTCCGACGCGGCCAGGTACGAGCGCGGAAAACCGCCGCGCAGCCATAGACGGGTAACCGCAGCGCTATCGAATCCACCGGCCGCAGGAGCAGCAGCGGCGGTTACCTCAGCGGCATCAAAACCGGTGACCTCGATGGTTTCAATCCGCCCAAGCAGCGATTCACCGGCCTGACGCAACAGTGCAGGCGATGCGCTGCCCAGTAACAAGTATTGGCCGGGCGCGTTGGAGCGGTCAATCAGCACCCGCAACACTGGAAACAAGGCCGGGCGGCGTTGCACTTCATCAATCACGACCAGGCCGTCAAGGCGCGACAGCGTATCGACCGGCTGCGCGAGACGCTGCGCATGCAGCGGATTTTCCAGATCAAAATAATTGGCCGATGCCCGGTCTAAAAACGATTGCGCGATGGTGCTCTTGCCCGACTGGCGCGGCCCGCTAAGCACCACGGCGCGAGCGCGGCCCAGCGCGGTTTGGACCGCAAGTTGCAGTAGAGGACGTGGCAGCATGTCATCAGGCTACCATAAACACCATGAAATTCCCACACTTCGTGAGGGAATTTCATGGTGTTTTTCACAACCCGATGTTCGCCTTTGCGGCAAGGGCGGATCCAAATGATGCGTTTTACGCCACCCGCTGCGCGTGCCAGGCCTGCCAGGCACGCCCGGGATGGACGCTGCCGCAGTTGGGGCAGGTGCGCGCGGCGTCGGACGATTCGTAAAACGCCTTGAAGATGCGCGGCAGGTCTTCGACGATGCTTTGCAGCTGCACTTCGCTGCGGGTGACGAGCGTGGCGCATTGGGCGCAGTACCACTCGAAGGCGTCGGCCACACCGGCCGGGCGGGCGCGTTCGATCACGGTGCAGAGGCTGCCTGCTTCGGGCCGCTGCGGCGAGTGGCGCACGTGAGCCGGGAGCAAAAAAATGTCGCCCTCTTTCAGGTCGATGCGCTCGAACTTGCCGCGATCGAGCACCAGCACATGGGCGTTGCCGCGAAACTGGTGGAAATATTCTTCGTAGGGGTCGTCATGAAAATCGGTGCGCTGGTTCGGGCCGCCGACGACGGTGCAGATGAAATCGGCATTGGCCCAGATCTGCTGGTTGCCGACCGGAGGCTTTAACTTGTGCGCGTTGTCTTCGAGCCAGCGCGGGAAGTTGAGGGGCATGCCGTATTTCATGAAAGGCTCCTTGCGTGCAGATCAGATCGCGACGGTGGCGGCGCGGTTGAGAATGCCGCGCACCACGCTGTAGGCGGTGAGCATGGAGGTGCGCGGGTTGGCCGGGTCGGGCTTGCCATCGATGCGCACGCTGATGGTGCCCGCGCTGCCTGCGGCGTCGATCTCATGGATGTTGCCGCTGACGGCAGGGTCGGCTACCAGCTCGACGCGGGTGGCATCGAAGCCTAGCGTGGCGAGCGCGACGGTGGCGGCGACATTGGCGTTCTTGGGGTAGTGCTGCGCGGCATCGCGCGCCGTGCCTTGGAAGAACGTGGCAGCTTGATTCAGCGTATGGAGGTTGAGCAGTTGTTCCGCCGGGCTACCGGCCCAGGCGCGCGGTGGTTTGCGTGAGCGGTAGGTCACTTGTGTGAGGCCCGCGAGATTGGCGGCGGCGAGCCAGTCGATGCCGCCAATCGCCCCGGCCGGCAACAGCACCTGCCGCCCGCTCTGGTGTGCGGCCTGCACCACGCGCTGCTCGCGCGCAACATCGGCGAGCGACCCCACCGACACAATCATGAGGTCAATGCCGGCCTTGAGCACATCAACTGCATACGTATCCACTGCCGCATGCCCGGCGCACTCGACAATCAGGTCGGGCTTGCAGGCCAGCAGCGCATCGAGTGAACTGACCAGCAGGTGCGCTGCCGGGCTGGTGGCAAGGCGCGAGGCATCGCGCACCAGCACGCCTGCCACCTGGGCCGCGCCCGCATGCTCCTGCGCGAGCACGCGATGCACCACCGCGCCGATGGCACCGTAGCCAATCAGGCCGACGCGTTGTGGGTTCACCAGGCCGCCAGATCAGCGCGCTGCACCGTGCGCGGTGACGGCCAGCGGGCTGCCATCAAATCGGCCGGCGGCATCATGGAATCCGCAACCCGGACTGCGCCACCGCGTCACGAATCACCGCTTTTTCACTCTCCGTCAAATTAA
>JANOYK010000004.1:0-1585 GCA_031428855.1 Burkholderiales bacterium
CTGCTTCAATGCGAGTTCCGCGATCTGGCGCATATGCGAGTTGAAGATGGCGTCGGGCTGCATGATGACCGCACCGGTTTTCTCCCGTTTCATGAGGGCAAACGCCGCTTCGATATCCTCTGATGCGCGTGTTTCCGCCGCCAGAATTTTCACTTTAAGTTTTTGCCCTGCCGCCTGAAGGCTCGCGAGCGAAGCAACATGCGAGCGGTTGCCGGGATTCATCAAAAAGGCGACGCGGCTGACCTTGGGTGATATTTCCAGCAGCAACTGGAGGCGCTTGGAAGAAATAGCGCCAGCGATGACCGTCGCGCCCGTGATGTTGCCGCCGGGACGTGCCAGGCTCGCAACGAAGCCTTCAGCTACCGGGTCGTTCTGGACGGCCATCACGATCGGAATCGTGGTCGTGGCCTGCTGCGCCGCGCGGGTAGCCTGCGGCCCGCCGGCGACGATGACATCGACTTTCAACCGCGCCAGTTCGATGGCCAGGCCGGGCAGGCGCGTGAGATCGCCATCGGCAAAGCGCCATTCGATGACGAGGTTTTTGCCTTCGACATAACCACGTTCACGCATGCCCTGCGGGAAGCCGCCGATGAAGTCGGCGTCCATCGAAGCAGGGCGCTTGCGTGGCAGGAGGAAACCGGCGCGCCAGATTTTGTCTGGTGCTTTGGCGGGTTGCGCAAACGCACCGAACGGCGCGGCCAGCGCGCCCGTGCCCAATGCTGCGAGCAGTTTGCGGCGGTGGTTCATGTGAATGTTCCTCTGAAGTTCAGCGGGATTGACGCATTCGTTGCGCTGCTTCATTCGATCACCTTCTCCGCCGTGATCAACAGCGCGTGCGGAATCGTCAGGCCGAGTGCCTTTGCGGTCTTGCCGTTGATGATCAGTTCGTATTTGGTCGGCTGCTCGACCGGCAGGTCGGCCGGTTTCGCACCCTTGAAGATGCGGTCGACGAAGTAAGCGGCGCGGCGGAAGCTTTCGGTGAAGCTCGCGCCGTAGCTCATCAGGCCGCCCGCGTCGGCGTATTCGCGCTGGCCGTGGATTGAGGGCAACCGGTGCTTCAATGCCAGCGCCGCGATGGCGGCGACTTGCGTGTTGAACAGCGCGTCAGGCTGCACGATGACGGCGCCGGCGTGGTCCCGTTTCATGCTGGCAAACGCGGCGTCGATCTCTGCCGTGTTGCGCGCTTCCACCGGCAGCAGTGTTACGCTGGTCTTTTGCGCGCTGGCCTGAACGCTCGCCAGCAGCGCCGCGTAGGTGTTGTTGGTGGGGTTGAGCAGCACCGCCACGCGCGTGAGCTTGGGCGCCATGCCCAACAGCATCTCCAGATATTTCGAGCTGATCTCGACAATATTCATCGAGTTGCCGGTGGTATTGCCACCGGGTTTGGCCAGGCTCTTGACCAGGCCGCTGGCGACCGGGTCCACCACGACGGCCATCACGATGGGAATCGTGCTGGTGGCTTGTTGCGCCGCGCGCACGCTTTGGGGGGCGGCGGCGACGATGGCGTCGACCTTCAGTTGCACCAGTTCGGCCGCCAGGCCGGCTAAGCGCTCAGGCTGCCCTTCGGCGGAGCGCCAGTCGATCA
>JANOYK010000005.1:0-5832 GCA_031428855.1 Burkholderiales bacterium
GTTTGATGTGTGCGCCGATCCGCAAGACGGCACACGGATTTTCTTGTATGAAATCTACGACAACCTCGCCGCGTTCGAAGCGCATCTGCGCACGCCGCACTACGCGGTGTTTGACAAGCTGTCGGCACCGATGGTCGAGGCCAAGACGGTGAGCAAGCTGTCGCGGATTTGCCCCTGAGGCACGTGTCCGGCTCAGCGCCGCAGTTCGAAAAACTCCAGCATCGCGTTGCCGAGCAGGTCTTCGCCGCTGTTGATATGCGCGACGATCGAGACATGATTGTGCCGCGGCAGCCACATGAAGCGCGGCGCGCGGCGGCGCGCCACCGCGATGCGGTGCGCGAGTTCAAACCCGTATAAATCGAGCAGCGGGTTCTCGAACTCGGCGTTGGCGATGAACACCGGCAGTTTGCTGGACCCAGCATGGGCTAGTGGCGAGCGCGCTTCGTAGAGGCTTTCGTCATTGCCGAAATAGGCGCGCACTGCCGAGGCATTGGGATTCTCGGACGACACATCGGCGCGCAGCCGCGCCGAGATCAACACGATGCCGGCCAGATCACGGCCGAGGTAACCAGCGGCGGGGTCATAGGCATAGGTGCCCACGTGGGTGCCGCCGGCCGAGTGGCCGATGACGAAAATGGTTTGCCCATCGCCGCCAAAGCGCGCGATGTTGGCCTTGACCCACGCGATGCTGGCCGCCAAATCATCCGCGCCTGCCGGATACGCCGCCTCGGGCGCAAGGCGGAATTCGAGGTTGACGCCAACATAGCCGTGACGCGCACACCAGATCAGCACGTTGTCGTAGACCTCGCTGCTGGCCTGCTTGTCGCCGCGCACAAACGCGCCGCCGTGCATGAAGATGACCACGGATGCGGGCTTGGCGTTGGCAGCCAGCGTGGGCTGATACAGATCGAGCACTTGACGCTGGTGGCTGCCGTAAGCGTGATTGCGCGTGATCGTCACGCCGGCTTTGGGTGCCTTTGCGAGGATCGGGTCGTAGGCCGCAAGCACGATGTCGCGGTGCTTTTGAATGTCGCTGCCCCAGATCGGGCCGATGCGGTCGAGTGCAGCTTGGGCTTCGGAGGGGAGGGTGTGCAGGGAGGGGGGCATGATGTTTGATTGATTAATAATCTGTAGAACCGCTCCAGGAGCGGATATCAGCGGCATGTGGCGGCGCAGACCGCGCCCACCAACGGTTTCCGGGAGAAGGACTTGCGCTTTTTGCCGGTTTTCGCTTGCGTGCCGGGGGCAGTTTAGGCCATCATAACGGCGGGAGCAGCACCGGCCATTTACGGAGATCACTATGACTACCGGCTATTTCATCACCGGCGCATCCGGCTTTATCGGCAAGCGTCTGGTCAAGAAGATTCTTGCACGCGACAACACCACGGTCTATTACCTGTCGCGGGCGGCAGGGGCAAAAGGGGAAAAGCAGCGCGCCGCCTTGATGGACTACTGGGGCATCGACCCTGCGGCGTCGCATCCGCGCGCCGTCGCGGTGAGCGGTGATTTGACGCAGGCCGAACTCGGCCTCTCCGCCGCCGACAAGAAAAAATTGTCCGGCAAGATCGATCACTTCGTGCATCTGGCTGCCGTCTACGATTTGAAAGCCACCGCCGAAGAACAGCAGGCCGGCAACATCGACGGCACCCGCAACGCGGTGCAGTGCGCCAACGCCATCAAGGCCGGCAAATTCCACCATGTGTCGTCGATCGCTGCTGCCGGCCTCTACGAAGGCGTGTGGCGCGAGGACATGTTTGACGAAGCCGAGAATCTCGACCATCCCTACTTCTCGACCAAGCATGACTCCGAGGGCATCGCGCGCAAGGAGTGCAAAATGCCGTGGCGCGTGTACCGCCCTGGTCTCGTGGTGGGGGATTCAAAAACAGGCGAGATGGACAAGATTGACGGCCCGTATTATTTTTTCAAGCTGATCCAGAAGATGCGCAAGTATTTGCCGGCCTGGATGCCGGCCATCGGCATCGAGGGCGGGCGTATCAACATCGTGCCGGTCGATTTTGTGGTCGATGCGATGGATCACATCATGCACCTGGACAAGGGTGACGGCAAGGCCTATCACCTGACCGACCCGGAGCCGCACCGCGTCGGCGATGTGCTCAACATTTTCTGCAAGGCGGCGCACGCGCCGCGCATGGAGATGCGCATCAACGCGGCGCTGTTCGGTTTCATTCCGCGCGGCATCAAGAAAAGCATCATGTCGCTCACGCCGGCGCGGCGGGTGCGCAATGCGGTGATGAAAGACCTCGGCCTGCCCGAAGAGATCATGCAGTTTGTCAACTACCCGACGCGGTTTGATTCGCGCGATACCGAAAAGGCATTGAAAGGCAGCGGCATCACCTGCCCCAATCTGAGCACCTACGCCTGGTTGCTGTGGGATTACTGGGAGCGCCATCTTGATCCCGACCTGTTCATCGACCGCACCCTCAAGGGCAAAGTGCGCGGCAAGGTAGTGATGGTGACGGGCGGCTCGTCCGGCATTGGCCTGGCCACGGCCAACAAACTGGCCGAGGCCGGGGCGATTGTGGTGATCGTCGCGCGCGATCAGGAGAAGCTGAATGCGGCGCAAACTGAAATTGAATCGCATTGCAAAAGCGGTGGCCGCGTTTTCACCTACTCAGCCGATGTGGGCGATCAAGCCAGCTGCGCCAAATTCGCCGCACTGGTCAACGAGAAGCACGGCGGCGTCGATATTCTGGTCAACAACGCCGGCCGCTCGATCCGCCGCGCGATTGAAAACAGCTACGACCGCTTCCACGATTACGAGCGCACCATGAGCGTCAATTATTTCGGCGCACTGCGGGTGACGATGGCGTTTTTGGGCGGCATGCAAAAAAAGCGCAAAGGCCATGTGCTCAACATCTCGTCGATCGGCGTGCTCACCAACGCGCCGCGCTTCTCGGCCTATGTCGCCTCCAAGGCCGCGCTCGATGCCTTCACCCGCTGCGCTGCGTCCGAGTTTGCCGACACCGGCATCAAGTTCACCACCATCAACATGCCGCTGGTGCGCACGCCGATGATTGCGCCGACCAAGCTCTACAACAACGTGCCCACGCTCTCGCCCGAGCAGGCCGCCGACATGATTTGCGAAGCGATTGTGTACGAGCCGGTGCGCGTCGCCACGCGCTTAGGGATTTTTGGCGAAGTGCTGCACGCGCTGCTGCCGCGGATCGCGCAGATTGTGATGAACACCACCTTCCGCATGTTCCCTGACTCCGATGCGGCCAAGGTCAAGGGGGCTGATGGCAAACCCGCGCTGCCAGACCAGGCCGCGCGCGCGCCCGAAGCCACGGCGGATCAGGTAGCATTCCAGCAACTACTCAAAGGGATTCATTTTTGATGACAACCAACCCCGCTTACCTGCATGCCGCCGGCTTCGCTGCTGCGTTACTGTTTGGCACCGGCGCGGTCTCCACTGCACACGCACAGGCCCAAAAAACCTACCGTTGCGGCAGCACCTATCAATCGTTTCCCTGCACCATGAGCGATGGCAAAGGCGGGCCGGTGAAAACGATTGACAGCGGTGCCGTGCAAAAGCCCGCTGCCAAGGATGGCAAAGGCGGCGTCGCGTCCACCCACCCCGGTGCCATCGTCCCCACCGCCGGTGCCGCCGTCGCCGCGCCCGCACCGCGGACCGAAGAAGAGAAAAAACTCGCCGCCGCCAAGGCCGCTGCAGAGGCGGAAGAGAAGAAAAAAGCTGCCGCCCTGGCCGAGAAAAAAGCCAAGTGCGACCAGATCAATAATGATCTGAACTACAACACCGCGCAATCGCGCAGCGGCGGCTCACAAACGACGATGGACCGGCTTGCCGCCGAACGCCGCAAACTGAACGACGATCATCGTCAAGCGGCTTGTCAAACCTGACTTCCGGCCGCGCCCGCCGGGCCTGACCGCTATTCACCGCCGGCATCACCGGTACCACCGCGCTCCCGCCATGATTCTCGAACTCGCCGACATCCGCATTCACGCGGGCCAGCAAACCGCATTTGACGCCGCCATCAAAAAAGCCGTCGAGACGGTGATCGCCAAGGCCAAAGGCTTTCGCGGTTACAAAATCAACAAGGGCGTTGAATCGCCCGAGCGTTATGTGCTGATGATTTTCTGGGACACCATCGAAAATCACACAGTTGATTTTCGCGGCTCTGCCGATTTCGCCCAATGGCGCGCGATAGCCGGGCCGTTCTTCGCCTCGCCGCCGGTAGTGGAGCACTTCACGCTGTTGGCCAAGTCGGCCTGAACGGCGGGAGAGCCGCCTCTGGAGCGGCTCTCCTAATCAATCGGCGGATTGCAGTCCGCCAGATGAACCTGCTGGTTCAGCGCCTACTTGTTCATAAACGCACGAATCGCCTCGGCTGCCTTGCCGATGCCGATCACGCCATCGAGATGGCCGCGGTCGCCTTCGAGCACGAACACCTCTGCCGTGCCACCTTGGGCACGGAATTTCGTTGCCGCCTTCTGGCTCATCTCGGGCGGGAACACCAGATCGCTTGAGGCCGGCACGAACAACAGCTTGGCTTTGATGTTGCCGATCTCACTCTCGACATTGAACAACTGGTTGGCTTTGGCCATGTAGATTTTGTTGTTGGCATCGGTGGTGCGGGCGCGCGCGAGGCCGGTCTTTTGCAGCGTGTCTTCAATCGCGAATACGTTGCCGCGCTCGTCTCCCGGCTTCTTGGCTTCATCCGCCAGCTTGTAGCCGAACGCCTTTTCGGCCCAACCCCAATGCCCTGCCGTCAGCGTCACAATCTTGAGTGCCTGCGCGATGCCATCAAGCGGCTCGTCCTTGCCGTAGTAGTCGCCGTTGTTCCACTTGGCATCGACCTTGATCGGTGCGACCCACACATCGAGCAAGCCGATCACCCAGGGTGAAATCGAAAAGCCCGGCCCGATCACATGGATCACGCGCTCGATCTGGTTGCCGTACAGCGCGCCCCACTCCATCGCCTGGATCGAGCCACCCGACGCGCCCATCACCGCCTGGAATTTTTTCACACCGAGTGAATCGGTCAGCGCCTTATGCACGCGCACCGAATCACGCATCGACACCACCGGAAAACTCATGCCGTAGTGCTTGCCGGTGTCAGGATTGATCGACGATGGCCCGGTGGTGGTGGTGTTCGGGTCTTTGGTGTTGAGGTTGGAGAGCGTATCGGCGGACACCACAAAATACTTGTCCGTATCAATCGGCTTGCCCGGTCCGATGATGCCGTTCCAGTAGCCGGGCGCAGCGTCGGTCTCTTTGTATTTGCCGGCCGCGTGCGAATTGCCCGAGTAGAAATGCGCAACGAACACTGCGTTATCGCCGGTCGGATTGAGTGTGCCGTAGGTCTCATAGCCGACCTTCACCTCCTTGATGGTCTTGCCGCCCACCGTGGTGTAGGACGGCAGCGCGAAGATTTTCTTCTCGACCGGTTTGTCGTAGGCGAAGACAGTTGATACTGAGATGAATGCCGCGAGCGCGGCAAAATGGATGATGCGCATGACGATTTCCCTCGAGAGTGTTTGCAGATGTGCAGGCCGCATCATGCCTGCGTCGTGCCGATTGTGCAAACGCGGTCTTTGAACGCGGTCGCTGCGTGCGCCGGCTATCTTGACATTCACCGGCCGGTCATGCATGTGCGTATATGTCACTTTTGACATATATTCGACAGCATGAGCCGGCCCAATAAACCCTTGCTATGGCTCAAAGGTGAAATCAAAACGCCGCCATTTTCGGCGCTGGCGCGAATCGAAGCAGAATTGCTATTGCGCAGACTTCAGCTTGGCGAGAATATTCCACTGCCGCATTCCCGCCCGATGCCGTCCATTGGCAAGGCC
>JANOYK010000006.1:0-2519 GCA_031428855.1 Burkholderiales bacterium
TAGACCCAGAGCGCTTCCTTGATGGTCTTGCCGACGGCGCGCAAGCCGCCGGTCCAGGTGCTGCGGCGCGGCACCAGCCCGGCGTGGCCCTCGACCGGAATGCCGGCCTCGGTGGCAGCAGCAATGAAGCGCGGCGGCCACTGGCACATGATGCCGTCCGCGCCCAGTTCCATCGCCTGGTAGCCGATGCGCACCGCTTCGGCTTCGGTCGCGGCGGCCACCAGCGGCACCGAGAACGACATGAAGGTATGCGGGGCAGCCTTGCGGATTTCCGCTGTCAACGCGGAGGGCTGGCGCGGATCGAAGCGCACCTTCATCGTGTCGATGCCGGCCTCCTCTGCGGCGGCGGCCTCCTCAGGCGTGAAGGGCAGCGTCTCGGTCAGTACGCGCTTGCCTTTGAGATCGCGCAGATCCTTGACCGTGTAATTGCGCGTGCCGTAAGCGCCGCCGAGCGTCATGACGCGCTTGAGGCCGCGCTGGGCCGCATCGCGCGGCGGGATGCCGCCGTCACCGCTTGAGTGGGTTGCCATCGGTTGATGCCTCCTGAAGAAGTGCCGGAACAGTGCCGGCACAATGCCAAAATAGGCGGCACATTGTTATACGTGTTTATACGTGTGCGATGTACATGTGCCATGCAGTGCCGCCTGATGTTACACACCATTGCGGGGCTGGACAATTGATTTGCTGCCGACTGATTTGCTGCCGACATTGATTTGCTGCTGACTTCGGCCAGCGCAGACGAATGCCGCCGTGCCGGTGCGGTGCCGGCGCCGTGTCGAAATGGGACGGCGAGCGCGGCTGGACGAGTATGATGAGCGTAATACAACCAGCCGCGTGCAGCGGCAGATTCTTTCTGGAGACATCATGCATAAAACATCACTTCGCAGTGGCTTGGGCGTCCGTGCGGCAGGAGTAGTGGCCGGTGTTGCATTGGGCGCAGTCACGTTCATGGCTGCTGCACCGGCGGCATTCGCACAAGCCTTTCCCAGCAAGCCGATCAAGATCATCGTGCCGTTCCCGGCTGGCGGCACCACTGATATCGCCGCGCGTCTGGTGGCGCAGAAGTTGAGTGAGTCGATGGGCCAGCCGGTCACGGTGGAAAATCGCGGCGGCGCCGGCGGCTCGCTCGGCGCCGACGCGGTGGCCAAGGCGGCACCGGATGGCTACACCATCCTGATGCACAACATCACCTTTCCGCTCGCCTCGATAGCCCTCGGTATTGCCAACCGCTCGCCCTACAACATCGACACCGACTTTGCCGCCATCTCCAACGTGGTCAACGTGCCGCTGGTGATCACCGCGCATCCGTCGGTGCCGGTGCGTGATTTGCGTGAGCTGACCAACATGCTGGCCAGCAGCCGCTCGCTGCAATACAACTACGGCTCAACCGGCCCCGGCTCGTTCATGAATGTGGTCGGCGAGGCGTTGAAGCGCGACGCCAAGTTCGAGATGACGCACATTCCGTTCAAAGGCGCAGCCCCGCTCAAGCTCGAATTGCTCGCTGGACGGGTGCAGATCGGCGGCGACCAGATATCGTCGTCACTGGCCGAGATCCGCTCGGGCAAGCTCAAGGCACTGGCCACCAACGGCACCAAGCGCATTCCGGCATTGCCCGATGTGCCGACGGTGCGTGAACTCGGCTTTCCCAACATCGAAGCCAATGGCTGGAATGGCCTGTTCGCACCAGCCAAAACCCCGCGCGACGTGATTGAGCGTTTGCAAAAAGAAGTCGCGGCGGCAGCGCGCCATCCCGATCTGGTCAAGCGCTTTGCCGATCTCGCGGCTGAGTCGCTCGGCTCTACGTCGGCAGAACTTGATGCGATGCTCAAGGGCCAGCTCGCGCAGTTTCGTCCGATCATCAATGAGTTGAAGCCCAACGTCGAGTAGGTGCCGGCCCGATGATTGGCCTGAAACCGTTGGTGGGAGCCATTCTTGTCAGATCAACGTTGCGGCGCGTGCGCGCTGGCGCGCTGTGCGGATTGGGCAATTTGTGCGTTGATGATGTTGAGACGGTCAATTTCGCCGGGGGGCCGTGAAGCGGGGAAATTACAGTCGCGATTGACCACTGCTATAGAGCTGATTGGTTAATTCAATTTGATCGATTGGTACCCGTACTCCAAACTCGCCAGACTGATTACATTGCAAATAACCAAACAACCAAAGGAGAGAACCATGTCGACCGAAGCAAAGTGTCCGTTCCCGGGCAGTGCTCGCAAACCCGCAGTCGCCGGGGCCACGACCAATGCGGACTGGTGGCCGAATCAGTTGAACCTCAAGATTCTTCATCAGAACTCGCCCCGCTCCGATCCGATGGGCGAGGGGTTCAACTACGCCAACGAGTTCAACAGCCTCGACCTGGATGCCGTGATCAAGGACCTCCATGCCTTGATGACGGATTCGCAGGACTGGTGGCCGGCAGACTACGGCCACTATGGGCCGTTCTTCATCCGTATGGCGTGGCACAGCGCGGGCACCTACCGTATCGCCGATGGTCGCGGCGGCGCGGGCTTTGGCACACA
>JANOYK010000007.1:0-2828 GCA_031428855.1 Burkholderiales bacterium
CGACCAGCCACGGTGTGCTGTTTTACACCGCATGAAAATTCTTTTTGACGCAGGGCAGCCTTACCAGCTGGATGCGATCAACGCTGTTGTCAACGTGTTCGCCGGGCAGCCGCGCGCGGATGGAGCGCAATATGGCTCACAGTCTGGCTCACAATCTGGCTCACAAACGCGGCTTGATTCACCGTTTGACATGGGCGGGCTGTGGAGTGAGACGGGGATTGGCAATGCATTTGCCTTGAGCGAGGCGGCGTTGCTCGATAACGTGCGGGTGGTGCAGGCTGCGAATGAGGTGGCACCGTCAGAGAGCCTGGCGGCGCTGGATCAGAGCGCACACCCTGCGGCGGCGGCGACTGCCGGGACTGCCGGGACTGCGTTCCCGAATTTCTCCATCGAGATGGAAACCGGCACCGGCAAGACCTACGTCTACCTGCGCACCGCGTTCGAGTTGCATCGAAAATACGGTTTCTCGAAGTTCATCATCGTGGTGCCGAGCGTGGCGATTCGTGAAGGGGTGATCACCAGCCTGGCGCTGATGAGTGAGCATTTTCGCGGCATCTATGGCAATCCGCCGTTTGATACCTGGGTCTACGACAGCCGTCAGGTGTCGCGCGTGCGCGCGTTTGCGATGGCAAACACCTTGCAGTTCATGGTGTTGAACATTGACGCGTTCAACAAGTCGGCCAACGTGATCAACAACCCGAACGACCGGCTGTCGGGGTTGAAGCCGATCGAGTTCATTCAGTCCACCCACCCTATCGTGGTGATGGACGAGCCGCAAAACATGGAGAGCGATCAGGCGCGCGCGGCGATTGCGAGTTTGAACCCGCTTTGCACACTGCGCTATTCGGCCACGCATCGCAACACTTACAACCTGCTTTACACGCTGGACCCGGTGCGTGCCTATGACCTCAAACTGGTCAAGCGCATCGAGGTTGATTCAGTGCTCGATCAGCCGGGGTTCAATCAGGCGTATGTGGCGCTCAAATCCATTACGGCAACGAAGACGAAGATCACGGCGAAGATCGAGATCGATGTGAACGGCAAGGACGGCCCGCGCCGCGAGCAATTCAAGCTGCAAAGCCCGAAGCATCAGGCTGATTTGTACGTCTTGTCGAAAGGCCGCGAGGCGTATCGCGGCTGGATCATCGACAACCTCTCGTTCGAGCACAAGTGCGTGAGCTTCACCAATGGCGTGGAAGTCAACGCCGGTGATGCGACCGGCGCGCGCCAGGATGAGGTGATGCGGATTCAGGTGCTGGAGACGGTGCGCGAGCATTTCGAGAAGGAGCTGGCGATTCACCAGGCGCTGCCTGCGGGACGGCGGATCAAGGTGTTGTCGTTGTTCTTTATCGACCGGGTGGCGCATTACGCTGCGGCGGACGGCAAGATTCGTCAGTGGTTTGTCGAGGCGTACAACCAGATTTCCGTGTTGCCGAAGTACGCGCCGCTGCACGCTGCTGCGGGTGCCGGCTTGGAGACTGGCTTGGACACTGGCTTGGACACTGAGGCGGGGCCGCTGCCGGTGGACACCGTGCATAACGGCTATTTCGCAACTGTCAAAGGCGTAGCAAAAGACTCACGCGGCGACACTGCCGCCGA
Source organism: Burkholderiales bacterium (assembly GCA_031428855.1). Lineage (GTDB taxonomy): Bacteria > Pseudomonadota > Gammaproteobacteria > Burkholderiales > JAEUOS01 > CANJDH01. The sequence goes on from JANOYK010000007.1 coordinate 1,600, forward strand.
TGATGAAGCCTATGAACTCATCATGCGCGCCAAGGAGCGGCTATTGGCGATGGACGAACCGCTGCGTTTTATCTTCAGCCATTCGGCGCTGCGTGAAGGTTGGGACAACCCCAACGTGTTCCAGATTTGCACCCTGAACGAAACCAAATCCGACATCAAGAAGCGGCAGGAGATTGGGCGCGGCCTGCGCCTGCCGGTGATGGAAAACGGCGAGCGCTGCCGCGACGAGCGCATCAACCGGCTGACGGTGATTGCCAACGAGAGTTACACCGATTTTGCGGCGAAGCTGCAATCGGAGATTGAGAATGAATGCGGCGTCAGCTTTGCCGGGCGCATTGCACCCAAGAAAGACCGCAAGCCCATTGGTCTCAAAACCGGCTGGCGTTTGAATGAAGATTTTCAGGCGATCTGGAAACGCATCGCGCACCAGACGCGCTACTCGGTGGCGTTTGATACCGCTGCGCTGATTGAGCGGGCGGCGAAACGTTTGGGCGATGGCGAGAAACTCGCGGCACCGCGCATCGCGGTGCAGAAGGCGGCGCTGGCGCTGACCACCGGCGGCGCGCAGACGCAATTGCTGGTGGCGCGCCAGGATGAGGCGGCCTATGACAACGGCCGCTCGTATGCGGTGCCGGATGTGATCGCCTACATCCAGCAGTCCACCGAATTAACGCGCAGCACGATTGCGCAGATATTGGTGCGCTCCGGGCGCTTGCATGAGGTCATGGTCAATCCGCAGCAGTTTCTCGATCAATCCCTCGCTGCCATCAAGCAGGAGTTGCGCGCGGTGATGATTGACGGCATCAAATACGAACGCGTCGATGGCGCGTCATACGACCAGATGCTGTTTGAGAGCGAAGAGTTGTACGGCTATCTCGCCAACACCGTACCGGTGGCGAAGTCGATTTACGACGAAGTGGTGTTCGATTCCGACATCGAGCGCGATTTTGCGCAGGCGATGGAAGCGCGCACCGACGTGAAGCTCTGCGTCAAGCTGCCGCCGTGGTTTCTGGTAGCGACACCGGTCGGGCAATACAACCCGGACTGGGCGATTGTGATGGAGCACGAGCACAAGGTGTATCTGGTGCGCGAAACCAAGGGCACCCACAACATCGAAGCGCTGGCGACCGATGAGCGCGACAAGGTCAAGTGCGGGGCCAAACACTTCGGCGCGCTCGGCGTCGACTTCGCCGTGGTCACCTCTGCGGCAGATTTGACAGTGCGGCGGC
>JANOYK010000008.1:0-4899 GCA_031428855.1 Burkholderiales bacterium
AGCGTGGCCGGCATGCGCTCGAAAATCAGTTCAATCGCCGGCACATTGAAGGCGAACGATTTGCCGAGGTCAGCCGCAAACGCTTTTTTGACAAACAACAGGTATTGCAGCCACATCGGCTGATCCAGCCCGAGCGCGCGGATCGTGACCTCACGGTCGGCCTGGGTGGCATCGGGGCTGATCAGAATATCGACCGGGTTGCCGACCGCATACACGCCGGTGAACACCAGCATCGACATGACGAGCAGCACCACCACGCTTTGCAGCAGGCGGCGGATGATGAAAACCAGCATGTGGCGAGGTGGGCGGCGCGGAAGGGAAAATACTTGCTTGCTGAACGGCTGAACGGCTGAACGGCTGAACGGCTGAACGGCTGAACGGCTGGACGGCTGGACGGGCGGGGCGGCAGGCTGGCAGCAAGGCAGGGCGGCACAGTTTTGCCGTGTCATTATCGCTGTTTGCGCCGGGCGTGGCATCGCGCCGCCATGCCGCCCCGTATAATCCGGCTTGAAAACCTGCACTGAAACGACCAATAAAAGGAGCTTCCATGAACCTCGACCGTGTCGATGCCGGACGTGACCTGCCGAATGAATTCAACGTCATCATCGAGATTCCGATGAATGCCGATCCGGTCAAATACGAGGTCGATAAGGCTACCGGTGCATTGTTTGTGGACCGTTTCATGATGACCTCGATGCACTACCCGTGCAACTATGGCTACATACCCCGCACCCTGTCAGACGACGGTGACCCGGTTGATGTGCTGGTCATCACGCCGTTTCCGCTGGTGGTGGGGGTGGTGGTGCGCTGTCGCGCCATTGGCGTGCTCAAAATGACCGACGAAGCAGGCGGTGACGAAAAACTGCTGGCGGTGCCGACCGACAAAAGCCTGCCGATCTACCGCCACTGGAAAAAACCGCAAGATATGCAGCCCGAGCGCCTGATGCAGATTCGCCATTTTTTTGAACACTACAAAGACCTTGAGAAGGGCAAATGGGTCAAGGTTGAGGGCTGGGGCGGGCCGAAGGACGCTGCCAAGTCGATCATGGCGGGCGTGGAGCGCTACGCCAACGCGAAGAAAAAACCGGCGTTTTAACCCTGGTGCAGGACTTGGGCGCACCCACCCGATGTTACATTTTGGTTCAGGCTGGCAGCGCGCCTTCGTGCGATTGCTACAATTGACTTCAGCAATGACCGCGCAATGTGAAGTCGCGGGCCGGACAGTTTGTGTATCACCGCATCACTCCTCCACCTCGTAAGCCAAGCGAATCCAAGGGCGGACCATTCCAACGTGGCAAGCATTCTGGTAGTTGAGGACGATCCGACCATACGTGAACTGGTGCGTTTGCATCTGTCGTCGGCCAGCTATGAAGTGCTGACGGCGGTGGACGGCCTCCAGGGCCTGCAGTTTGCGATCAGCCACCGCCCCGATGTAATCGTCTCGGACGTACAGATGCCCAATATGGATGGCTTCGGTATGCTCGCGGCAGTGCGCGCGAACGAGCAAACCGCCTCGATCCCGGTGATTTTCCTCACCGCACTGGACGACCGCGAGAGCTTTCGCAAGAGCATGAATCTGGGGGCGGATGATTTTCTGACCAAGCCGGTCAAGCGCGCCGATTTGCTCAATGCTGTGACCGGGCGGCTCAAGCGGGCCGAGGGCTTGCGGCTGTCGGGCGTGCAGCAGCAGGTGGCTGTTACCCGCGGCGTCGATTCCGGCGTACACCTGCCTGCCAGTCCAGGTACCAACGTGACACGACTGGGAGGCTCAATCGAGGCTACCGGGCTGCGCGCGGGGCGCGGACTCGATTTTCGCGACCGTCTGGTGCAGCGGGCGGAGGAAGTATCGCCCCCCGATGCGGTTGCCGCGTCCGACACGGAAAATGTCATGGGTACGGTGCTGTTTGTCGATATCCGCAACTTTACGACCATTTCCGAAATTCTATCGGCCGAGCAGACGGTCGAATTTCTGAACGCGTTTTTTGGACAGGCGTGCGAGCCGATCCTCGATCAGGCCGGCTGGATTGTCAAATTTCTCGGCGATGGACTGGTCGCGATGTTTGACGGCCGCACCGGCGGCCCCAACCATGCCGAGCGCGCCCTCAAATCGGCGGTGCTGATGGTGCTTGCCGCGCACCGTTTCAAACCTTGGATCCGCGAGAAATTTCCCAAGTACGGCCTGCCTGAATTTGCCATTGGCATCGGTGTCAATACCGGCAATGTGTCGGTATGCCGCATGGGCCGCGGCGCCACAGCAGAGACCACCGTGATCGGCGACACCGTCAATATTGCGTCGCGGCTTGAGGGCAAAACCAAAGAACTGGGCTGGAGTATTGTTGCCAGCAAAGCCAGCATGACCGCGGCCGGGCGCCGCTTTGTTGCAGGGCGCAGCGGCCAGCTCATCCTCAAAGGGCGCAGCGGCGCTGTCGATATCATCGAAGTGGCCGGACTGACTGCACGGCCCGGCGCGGATACGAAATTCTATGACTTGGTGGGTGCCGCAATTGCGGGCAATGCTGCCATCATCACGGCAGCGCAAAAACCTGCGTCTGCGCCTCTGCCGCGCGCGCATTCAATGACGGGTGAGCACGCAGCGCAAGTGCCGGTCAACGTTGAGGGCTACCAGCTGATCCGCAAACTCGGTGAAGGCGGCATGTCGGAAGTGTTTCTCGCCGATAACCTCGAAACGCACGAAGAGCACGTGCTCAAAATGCTGCCGATTGCCGCCCCCGGCGATGCCATCGCCGGTGAAATGATGGACCGCTTTTTGCAGGAATTTGCGCTGGTGTCGCAGATCGATCATCCCAACGTGGCGCGCATTTATGCGCAGGGCTTCACCGATCACCACGCCTATATCTCGATGGAGCATTTTCCCGGCGGCGATTTGCGCGAGCTGATTGCCAAAGGCATTGCGCCGGATGTCGCCGTGGCGATTTTGCTGCAGATTGCGGGCGCACTCACGGCGTGTCACGCCCAAGGCGTGGTGCATCGGGACATGAAGCCGGACAACGTGATGATTCGCGCCGATGGCAGCCTCGGTCTGGCCGATTTTGGCATCGCCAAAAAGCTCGATTCGACCTTCAACCGCACCAAGCATGGTGAGGTATTCGGCACGCCCTATTACCTTGCGCCCGAACAGGCGCTCGGCCTGCCGGTAGATCCGCGCACTGATCTTTACAGCCTCGGTGTGGTGTTCTATGAAATGCTCACCGGCCGGCGGCCGTTTCAGGCCGACAACGCGCAGGCCCTGATGTACCAGCATGTCAACGCGCCGATCCCGCGCTTGCCGGCCGGTCTGGAGGTGTATCAAGGCGCAGTCGACAAGATGATGGCAAAAAAACCAGCGGACCGGTTTGACACTGCCAACCAGTTGATTGAATACATCACTGACTCCGGTCTGGCCAGCAGCGAGTGAGTGCAACGGCGGCATGCGGCCATGTAGCAAACCTCGCCGGTAGCTACAGCAACACACGCCGAAGCGGTGGAACGAGCCGGATTGAACCGCATAGAAACGCCGGGTCCTGCTATGCTGCTGGCATAGCGCGCCACGGCAACCACAGCAGCGCCCCGCCACACCTGTGCCATCGAATACAGTGCCCGCGGCCTTCGGAGATGTGCAAAATTGTTTAACCGGCTCAAACGCTTGTTGCACTGGATCGTGCTTGCCGCCGGACTCGGCGTCACTGCGGCGGTCACCTATCTTTCCTATGCGGAAGGGCGCGCCGATTCCGCGCAATATTTTGACCAGCTGGTCAGCCGCAAAATAAGGGAACTCGGTGCCGGCATCAGCACCGTTGAGCAGCACTTGTTTAGCACCGCCGGTTTGTTTGGCATCGGGCAGCCAACGGCGGCGCAGTGGTCCGCTTTCGTGGCCGGCTTGACCCGGAAAGACGCGCCAGTCAGTCTGGTTGAATTGGGCTATGCACCAATGCCTGCAGCATCGGCGGGGAATGCGGCTTCGCCGCCGGCCCCTGCCACGGTCAAGCTGGCCGCCACTTTCAGCTTGCGCAGCCCGACCCAGAACGGGACGGCGCTTGGGGCGCGGCCCGAGATTGCCGAAGCAATGGCACGCGCCCAGGTCGATGGACTACCCGCGCTGTCGCGCAAGATTGAAGGCATGCCGGGCCGCACCGGTGAGGGGCCGGGGGCGTTTTTAGTGCTGCCGGTGCGCGACGGCATCCGCACCGCAGGCTACGTCTTCGCTGCCGTGCGGCTCGATGCACTGGCGGCGCAGGTGTCACGCGCCGACGCCGGTTATTTCCGGCTGCGCGCCTATGAGGGGCGCACCCTCACCGCCGACAGCATGATTTTTGCCCCGAAGCAGGCAGAAGGCAGAGCCCAGTTTTCCAAGGTCACCACCACGGTGCTGGCGGGCCAGAGCTGGACTCTGGAGTTTGACTCGACCCCGGCGCTGGATGCTTTTCTTGAAACCGGCCGTCCCTGGTGGATTCTCACCGGCGGTCTGGGCGGTTCACTCATGCTGTTTGGCCTTACCTGGTCGCTGATGCGCACGCGAACGCGCGCCGCCGAGATCGCCGAGCGCATGACACGTGAACTGTCCGACCAGGTGAAGTTTTCCGAAGACCTGGTTGAACTCAACCCCAATCCGATGTTTCGCAAGGATATCGAAGGGCGCTATGTCAGTTTCAACCGCGCCTGGGAGCGCCTGACCGGGCGCAGCCGCAGCGACTGGATCGGCAAGCGCAATGATGAAGTGCAGGCGCTGGAACAATCGTTCCGGCTTGCCGAGCAGGATCAAAATCTGATCGCCAATCCGGACCGGGTGGACCGCCAGGAAACCAAGATCATCGCCAAGGATGGCCACACCTTCGATGTGATTGTGAGCAAGGCGGCAGTGCGGCGCGCCGATGGCACGGTGGTCGGCATCATCGGCACCGT
>JANOYK010000009.1:0-9115 GCA_031428855.1 Burkholderiales bacterium
GGGCGCAACTACGGCGAGCAGTTGCTGGCGCGCATCGAGAGCCAGGCGCGGCATGCGCGCGTCAAGCGCCTGTTCGTGCTCACCACCCGCACGGCGCACTGGTTCATCGAACACGGCTTTGTGGAAGGCTCGCTGGACGAATTGCCGGAAGCCAAACAAAAGCTGTACAACTATCAGCGCCAGTCGAAAATATTTATCAAGAAGCTGTGACATAGACGCAGCCGGCCGTATGCAACAAGCGTTTATCCAGCGTTTATCAAACACTCATTGAGCACCTCTGAAACGGAAAATAGTTATGGCACGCATGGTCAATTGCATCAAGCTGGGCAAGGAATTGGAAGGCATGGATTTCGCGCCTTATCCGGGTGAACTGGGTAAACGCGTCTGGGAGGGCATCTCGAAAGAAGCCTGGGCAATGTGGCTCAAGCACCAGACCATGCTGATTAACGAGAACCGCTTGTCCGGGGCGGATGCGCGCGCGCGCAAGTATTTGATGGAGCAGGCTGAGAAATTTTTGTTTGAAGGTGGCGGCGATGCGGCATCGGGTTATGTGCCGCCTCCGGCCTGAGCAGGGCTGCAACGAACCTGCATGGCGCGCGGCGCAGAACGGCACATTTCACCAAGGCACCAGCCTGTGATCCGCTCCCACCAAGGCTTGCGCGGCATCATCACCCGCTAATCCGCCCCCACCAACGTTCTCAGAGACATCATCATGACGATTTTGATCGCCGGTGGCGGCATTGGCGGGGTGTCGGCTGCGCTGGCGCTGGCGCAGCAAGGCTTTCAGGTGCGCGTGCTGGAACGCGCGCCCGAGTTTGGCGAGATTGGCTTCGGCATTCAATTGGGGCCGAATGCGTTCCACATGTTGGAGCGCCTGGGCGTGCGCGATTTTCTCGAAGCGCAGGCTTTTTTCCCCAACCACCTGGTGATGCAGGACGCGGTGAGCGGCAAGGAAGTCTCACGCATTCACCTCAAGGGCGCGTTCGTCAAACAATATGGCCGGCCCTATGCGGTGATTCACCGGCGCGATTTGCACGGTGCCTTGATCGATGGCTGCCGCGCGCTGCCCGGGCAGATTTCGCTCGAAGTCAATAGCGGTCTCAAGTCATTCAAGCAGGATGGCGGCCGCGTGCAGGTCACGCTCGATGATGGCCGTGAGGTCGAGGGCGATCTGCTGATCTGCGCCGACGGTTTGCGCTCGGTGGGACGGCAGCAAATTTTGGGCGACGGTGAGCCGCGTGTGTCCGGTCACATCGCGCATCGCGGCGTGGTGCCAATTGAGGAAGTCACTGATACACGCTTTATCGATGACATGGTGATCTGGGTTGGGCCCAATCTGCATCTGGTGCAGTACCGCCTGCGCGGCGGCAAAGTGCTCAACAACGTGTGTGTGATCGAGAGCGAAGAATACAAACAGGGCAAGATGGAGTGGGGCAGCATGACCGAAGTGCATCGCACCTTCGAGGGCATGGTGCCTTACGTCAAGGACGCGTTGAAATTCATCTCGCCCGAACGCGCCTGGGCCATGTGCGACCGCGACCCCAAGCCGGGCTGGACGCAGGGCAATGTCACGCTGCTCGGCGACTCGGCGCATCCGACGCTGCAATACCTTGCACAGGGCGCATGCATGGCGATGGAAGATGGCATCGTGCTGGCCGCAAAATTGTCCAAGCGCGACCGCGCGGTGGGTGAATCGCTGCAGTTGTACGAGTCGGAGCGCTATCTGCGCGCGGCGCGCATCACGCTCACGTCACGCTTCTTCGGCCATGTGTGCCATGCGGGTGGCGGCGCGCGCGACTTGCGCAATCATCTCGCATCAGGGCGTGGCAGCGAATATTTTTACGAAGTCGATTGGATCTATCGCGGTATTGATGTGAAGGCTTGAGCTTCAGCGCCGCGTCATTTTCGCGGCATACTCAGAGCCGCCGCTTGACCGCATTGCGACGTGACGTGGTTGTCCGTGACCGGGCTACGCGTGACGGCATTGCCCGTGTTCGCGCAGCCCGCCTTACGCGGTCAGCGTCTTCACACCCTGCGCCGTGCCCAGCAGCAGCACATCAGCCGGCTGGCGCGCGAACAGGCCCACTGTCACCACCCCCGCCAATTGATTGATCGCGCCTTCGAGCGCGGGCGGGTCTTCGATGGCAAGGCCGCTCACATCAATCACGATGTTGCCGTTGTCGGTGGTGAAGCCGGCGCGCAGCTTGGGTGTGCCGCCGAGTTTGGTCAACTCACGCGTCACCAGCTCGCGTGCCATCGGAATCACCTCGACCGGCAGCGGAAATGTGCCGAGCGTCTTGACGAGCTTCGATTCATCGCAAATGCAGATGAATTGTTGTGAGGCGCCGGCGACGATTTTTTCGCGCGTGAGCGCGCCGCCGCCACCCTTAATCATGTGCATGCGCGCATTGATTTCGTCCGCGCCATCGACATACACCGGGATGTAGCTCACATGGTTCAGATCGAACACAGCAATGCCGTGGCCTTCGAGGCGCTTGGCGGTGTTGACCGAACTGGCCACCGTGCCCTTGATGTGGTGTTTTATCTTGGCCAGCTCGTCGATAAACAGATTCGCGGTCGAACCGCTGCCGACCCCAATCACGCTGCCGGCCGGTACCTGCATCACATAGTGAATCGCCGCAGCGGCAACGCGCTGCTTGAGTTCGTCTTGGGTCATGCGCCGCCCCTACTTCGCGTCGGCGATGAGTTTCTCCAGCTGCGCGAGCGGAATCGCGCCCGGCACTTTTTGCCCGTTCATCAAAAACACCGTCGGCGTAGCGCGCACATTGATGCGCTGACCGAGCGCCTGATTGGCTTCAATCGGGTTGTCGCAACTGCCCGCCGCCGTGGGCGCACGGCCACGCAGCATCCAGTCGTTCCAGGTCTTGAGCTTGTCGGCTGAGCACCAGATCGACTTGGCCTTGACGGTCGAATCCGGTGACAGAATCGGATAGATGAACAGATGAATCGTGGTGTCTTTCAACTGCGCCAGCGCTTGCTGCTCGAAGCGCTTGCAGTAGCCGCAGTTGGGGTCGGCGAAATAGGCGATCTGGCGCTTGCCGGTGCCGTTGACCTGCTTGATCGCATTGGCCAGCGGCAGGTCATCCCATTTGATCGCCGAGAGCTGGTTGATCCGCTCTTCGCTCAAGTTTTCCATGGTCTTGGCGTCAAGCACGCTGCCGGCAAACAGAAAATCGACCTTGGCGTCGGTGTAGATCAACTCGGTGCCGATGCGCGCTTCGTAGAGTCCGAAGTAGGGGGTCTTGATCACGCCATCAACCTTGGTGCCGGGGCGCAGGCGCGATTCAAGCAGTTGCTTGATTTTGAGTTCGGTCTCGCCCATTTTGGCATCTTGCGCGAACGCGCCGCCCAATCCAACCACAAGCGCACTGGCGATCAGAATCCGGAAAATTGTCATGCGCTTCACCAAAATAGGATTGATAAGGGAGTTACGGAGCCGCGGCGGTTACGGGGTTACAGAGCCAGGGTCACGGCAGAGGGGTCACGGCAGAGCCAAAGGGTGATTTTACTGAAACGTGCGCGTGGCACGCTGCACCAGCAACCGGGGTATGACGGGCAGTTGCCCGATTAAGTTCAGTCCCGCATTGCGCAGCGTGCGCAGCACTGGCTGCTGCGCCGAGAACAAGCGCTGCAAGCCGTGCGTGACCACGTGCATTTCTAGCAGCGCCGCTTTGCGCGCCCGCTCGTAGCGGCGCAGCACCAGCGCGTCACCGGGGTCGCGCACACCAGCGAGCACGCGCGCGAGTTCAGCGCAGTCGCCAAAACCGAGATTCAAACCCTGCCCCGCGAGAGGATGCACCACGTGCGCGGCGTCGCCCGCCAGCGCGACACGCTGCGCAATCAGGCTGCGCGCGCGCTGATTGCGCAGCGGGAAGCTGGCCGCAGCACCGGCCGGTGACAGTACGCCAAACAAATGCCCGCCCGCTTCGCCCACGCGTGCCGCCAGCGCATCGGGCGGCAACGCCAGCAATTCCGCCGCCAGCGGATCGGGCGCAGACCACACCATCGACACCTGATTGCGCGGCAATGGCAGCCAGGCGAGCACGCTTGCGCCGCCGCCTGCCTCAGCGCGAAACCACTGCGCCGCGCAATGGAAATGTGGCTTCTCGATCTTAAAGTTTGCGGCCACGGCAGTGTGGCAGTAATCAATCTCATCGGTTGCAATACCCGCCGCACCGCGCAGCCACGAGCGGGCGCCGTCGGCGGCCACAATCAGTTTGGCACTCACCGCGCGGCCATCTGCCAGCGTCAATATGGCGGCGTCCGCATCACACTGCAATGACGCCAGCTCGACCGGGCGCAGCACGTCGACACCGGACGCAAAGCTCAATGCCTGCGTCAACACCCGCGCCAATTCGCGTTCTTCGACAATCGTGCAAAGCTCGCCCACCCCGGCGCGATAAGCCGACAGATGTAAACCCGGCGGCACAGCGCTGGATAGCGCAGACTGCCACGGCAGGCGCAATGCATCGGGCGCATCGCCATGAATGCGCATGTCGTATACCAGCGCAGTCCGTGCCGCATCAACCGCCTGCCACAGCTTCAGATCAGTCAACCACGCCACACTCGCCGGGCTGATCGCGTAGATGCGCTGGTCAAAGCCAGCATCGGCGGCCGGCAACACCGGTGCAGGCCGCGCGTCCAGCAACAACACGCTGCGGCGCTGTGCCGCGAGCGCCAGTGCGAGCGACATGCCTGCAAGGCCCGCTCCGGCAATGATGACATCATGGCTCATGGTCAGAGCTTAGCTGAACCCTGCCGCCCGCGCACGCGAACCGCTTCGTGCCAGCCGCCGGCGCATTGCGGCCAGACGTCAATCACGCCTGCATCCGCCACCGCACTACGGAATCGGATGCCCCTTGATGTAAAGCTTCTCTTCCTTCATGGTGCGCCCGAGCAGTTTCACCATCGCATACACAGCGCTGATGTGCGGCGTCGGCACCCCGACCGTATTGCCCAGCTCAATCACCGCGCCGACCAGGGCGTCAATCTCGGGGTCGCGCCCGGCTTCGACATCCTGCAACATCGAGGTCTTGTGCTTGCCGACCTTCTCGGCCCCGCCAATGCGGCGCTCGATGTCGACCCGAAACGCGATGCCGAGTTTGGCCGCGACATCCTGCGCTTCTTTCATCATGTTGCGCGCAAGGTCGCGCGTGAGTGGATATTGGCAAATATCGACCAGGGTTGAGTGGGTCAGCGCAGAGATCGGATTGAAGGTCAGGTTGCCCCACAGCTTGAGCCAAATCTCCGAGCGCACCGACGGCAGCACCGGTGATTTGAACCCGGCTGCGGTGAGCAGCGCCGACACGCGCTTGACGCGCTCACTGTCCAGACCGCCCATCGACCCGTCAAGCTCACCCACCGGAAAGCGGTCGCCTTCAATGTGGTGAATCACGCCGGGCGCAGCGATCTCGGCGGCGGGGTACACGACGCAGCCAATCAACTGGCGCGGATCAATCGCCGCTGCGGTCTTGCCATCCGGGTCGACCGAGGCCACGGTGGTGCCTTCGTGCAGACCGCCGTGGCGCTGAAAATACCACCACGGAATGCCGTTCTGCATCGGCAGGATCAGCGTACCGGCGTGGCACATCGATGCGACATCAGCAGCGACCGGCTCGACCTGATGCGCCTTCATGCCCAGAATGACGATGTCTTGCGGCCCGGCTTCGCGCAGCTTGTCAGTCGATTTCACGTCACGCGCGATCAACTCCTCACCATCGTGCATGACCAGCCTCAAGCCATTGGCGCGAATCGCAGCCAGATTGGCCCCGCGCGCGATCAGCGTCACGTCGTTACCCGCGAGTGCCAGCTTGACACCGAGCAATCCGCCAATTGAACCGGCCCCGACCACCGCTATTTTCATTTGCCCGCCTCTTTGTGTACACACCCTATTTTGCGGTGGATGATACCCGCAAATATTGCGGCGCAGTAGAGCAAATATTCAATATTTACCGTTGATTTTGTTAACTAAATACTTAATAACAGCATCTACATTTTGCATCGCAAAATAGAGGCTGCGTGCTAAAATGCGGCTACGCACCGGGATGGGAAAATTTGACTAAACTCCCCTCAATTGGCGATAATGCGCGCCCTTGTGGAGTTTCCGTCAGTTTCCCGGGGCTTGGCACCACCAGCAGTACCACGGCGATTTAGCTCAGTCGGTTAGAGCAACGGAATCATAATCCGCGGGTCCGGGGTTCGAATCCCTGAATCGCCACCAATTTTTCCCGGTTCACCTTAGTTCACCTTAGTTCACCTCAGTTTACTTAGACGGGGCACGCATATGCGGCAACTTTGGATCAAGGTTTCGGGCTGGGCCGCAGTTGCCGCATGCATGGTTGCGCTGGGGATGGCGTCCGGCGCGGCGCTGGCGCAAGTGCGCCAGGTGCCGATCCCGCCCAAGGCGGAGCGGGCCGACATCACCTTCAACGGTTCACCCGTGCTGGTGATTAACGGCAAACCCGCGCAGCTCGCGCCGGGTGGCCGCATCTTCAACCAGCTAAACATGATCGTGACCTATGGCACCGTCAGCGGCAGCGCCAAAGCCAAGTTTCTGCGCGAAGACAGCACCGGCATGGTGATGTCAGTGTGGATCCTGACCGAAGATGAAATTGCAGTACCCGATCCAAGACCTTAAGTTGACGCGGTGAGCGCGACCGCCGGCTCACTCACCGGCTCCCCGCCAGCGCGCCCGCCGTTCCTGCCTCAGCTTGCGTCACCGCAGCCACTGCACCCATAGGGCAAAACGCCAATCCGTCTCCGCTTCGCCTTCCCTCTTAGCGGCCACCTTCATTCTCCGCAGCCCCGCTTATACCGCGGCTCCCTGCCCCATGACCCAAGCGACCCCGGCCAAAAAGCTCTACATCAAAACCTTCGGCTGCCAGATGAACGAGTATGACTCGGACAAAATGGCCGATGTCCTGCACGCCTCAGACGGCCTGGTGCCGACCAGCCGCGCCGAAGACGCCGACGTGATTCTGTTCAACACCTGCTCAGTGCGCGAGAAGGCGCAGGAGAAGGTGTTCTCCGACCTTGGCCGCGCGCGTCAATTGAAAGAACTTAATCCCAACCTCGTGATCGGTGTCGGCGGCTGCGTGGCGAGCCAGGAAGGCGCGGCGATTGTGGCGCGCGCGCCGTATGTGGATGTGGTGTTCGGGCCGCAAACCCTGCACCGCCTGCCCGAACTGATCGCACGGCGCAAATCGAGCGGCAGGCCGCAGGTCGATATCTCGTTTCCCGAAATTGAAAAATTCGATCACCTGCCGCCGGCGCGCGTCGATCACGACAACGGCGGCGTGTCGGCGTTTGTGTCGATCATGGAAGGCTGCAGCAAATATTGCGCGTTTTGTGTGGTGCCGTATACGCGCGGTGAGGAAGTCTCGCGCGGCTTTGAAGACGTGCTGACCGAGATCGCCGGGCTGGCTGCGCAGGGCGTCAAAGAGGTCACGCTGCTCGGGCAGAACGTGAACGCCTACCGTGGTGGTAACGGCGGCAGCACCGGCACCGGCGAGATCGCCGACTTCGCGATGCTGATTGAATACGTGGCCGAGATTCCCGGCATTGAGCGCATCCGCTACACCACGTCGCATCCGAAAGAGATGACGCAGCGTTTGATCGATGTGTACGCCACCTGCCCGAAGCTGGTATCGCACCTGCACCTGCCGGTGCAATCAGGCAGTGACCGCGTTCTCGCCGCGATGAAGCGCGGCTACACCACGCTCGAATTCAAATCGATCATCCGCAAGCTGCGCGCGGTGCGGCCCGAGATGGCGTTCTCGTCCGATTTCATTGTTGGTTTTCCGGGTGAGACCGAAGCCGACTTTGACGCCACCATGAAGCTCATCACTGATGTTGGCTTTGATGCTTCGTTCAGTTTCGTCTACAGCCGCCGCCCCGGCACACCTGCGGCAGATTTGGCCGACAGCACACCGCAGGAATTGAAGCTCGCGCGCCTGGCGCAATTGCAAAAGCAGATTGACAGACAGGCGACCGCCATCGGCACTGCGATGACCGGCTCGGTACAGCGCGTGCTGGTGGAGCGCCATGCGCGCAAAGACATCAGCGAGTTGGCGGGCCGCACTGAAAACAACCGCGTCGTCAATTTTGCCGGGCCGGCGCGCCTGATTGGCAGCTTCGCCGACGTGCGCATCACCGGCGCGCTGCCGCATTCGATGCGTGGCGAGCTGGTCACGGCTGAAACTGTCATGGCCGGAGCATCCGCACACGCACCTGCGCCCGCGCCAGCAGCACTGCCCGCTGCTGCAGCACACGCATGACCCATCTCAAGAATCAGGCGGGGCCCAAGCCCCACTCTGCGTCGCTGCATTTCGAACCGCTCGACAACCAGCGCCTCGCGAATCTGTGCGGGCCGCTCGACGGCAATCTGCGCCAAATCGAAAGCGCGCTCGACATCGCGATTACGCGGCGCGGCGCGCGTCTGAGCCTTAAGGGCCAGCGTGAAGACGTCGCACGCGGTGCCGATTTGCTCGAAAGTTTTTACGGACGGGCCGCCAAACCACTCGATCTGGACCAGATTCAGCTAGGCGTGATTGACAGCCGCGCCGGTGCCGCCGAATCGGCCGGCAGCGGCGGCCCGGTGCTGCTCACGCGCCGCCGCGATCTGGCCGGGCGCACGCCGAACCAGCGCCTCTACCTCGAACAAATTCTGGCACACGATGTCACCTTCGGCATGGGGCCGGCCGGCACCGGCAAGACCTATCTCGCGGTAGCGTGCGCGGTCGATGCATTGGAGCGCGATGCGGTCAAGCGGATCGTGCTGGTGCGCCCCGCAGTGGAAGCCGGTGAGCGCCTGGGATTTTTGCCGGGTGACCTCGCGCAAAAGGTCGATCCCTATCTGCGCCCGCTCTACGACGCGCTCTACGACCTGATGGGATTTGACAAGGTCGGCAAGATGTTTGAGAAAGGCGCGATTGAAATCGCGCCGCTAGCCTACATGCGCGGACGCACCCTCAACCATTCGTTCATCATTCTCGACGAGGCGCAAAACACCACGCCGGAGCAGATGAAAATGTTCCTCACGCGCATGGGCTTTGGCGCGAAAGCGGTAGTGACTGGCGACCCGACCCAGATTGAT
>JANOYK010000010.1:0-7849 GCA_031428855.1 Burkholderiales bacterium
ACCGTGGCCGAGCGTGACGCTGGCAGCGCCAGCCTGCAGGCGCAAACGCGCGAATCACACACGCTCGAAGCCAATATCGCGGCGCTGAAAAACCTGCAAGAGCAGGTGCAAAAAAGCGGCAAGCTGCAGCCCTGGCTCGAAAAACATGAGCTGGCCAGCCTGCCGCGCTTGTGGCAGCGTCTGCATGTCGAGCCGGGCTGGGAAACCGCGATTGAATCGGTGTTGCGTGAGCGCCTGGCTGCGCTGGAGATCCGCGACCTCGATTGGGTCAAGGCGTTTTTCAACGATGCGCCGCCGGCCAAGCTGGCGTTTGTCACGCTCGCCAACGTCGAAGATGTCAAACCCGCCGCGCCGGGCTTGACGCCGTTGATCGCGCATGTGCGGATTGACGACGCCAATTTGCGTGGCTTGTTCTCCGAGTGGCTCGGCGGGCGCTACGCCTGTGCCGGTGTCGATGAGGCGTTTGCCAAACGCGCCACCCTGCCGCCGCGTGGCGTGTTCGTTACGCAAGCCGGTCACATGGTGGGGCGCCAGACCGTCACGTTTTATGCGCCCGATTCAGAACAGGCCGGCCTGCTGGCGCGCCAGAACGAGATTGAAAATTTAAGCAAGTCACTCAAGGCCACCCACCTGCATCTGGACGAAGCGCGTGCGCAGGCAGCGCGCACCGAGTCGGCGCTGACGCGCCTGAATGCGGGCTTGAGCGAGACGCGCCCGGCAGCCCAGGTGGCGCGCCAGCGTTTGCATGAGTTGCAGTTGGATGTCGTGAAAGACGAAGAACAGCTGGCGCGCTTTGTCGCTACTGCCGGCCGGATTGAAGAGCAACTGGCCGAGATCAGCGCGCATCAGGAAGAAGAGCGCGCGCGCCTGATCGAGGCGGAAGAAAATTTTGGCCGCCTCGATGAAGCGGTGGGCGCATTGCAGGAAAAGCTCGAAACCGTGCGCGTCACCGCCGAGACCGCCGAAGCCACGCTGACCGCAGAGCGCGAAGCCGTGCGCCAGGCCGAGCGCGAAGCGCAGGAGGCCGAGTTTCATGCACGCCAGGCGCGCGCCAAGATTGAGGAACTGGCCAACAACGCGCGCAACCTTGCCGGGCAGATTGAGCGGGTGACGGTGGAAGCGGTGGCGGTGCGCTCTGAGCTTGACACCCTGCACGACGATGTGGTCAAGAACGGCTTGCAGGAAGCGCTCGACGCGCGTCTGGACCGCGAGCAGGATCTGGCGCGCATCCGCACCGAGCTTGACGGCCTGACCACGCAGTTGCGCGGCATGGACGAGCAGCGTCTGGTGTCCGAGCAAAAACTCGACCCCTTGCGCAACCGCGTCGGCGACCTGCGCCTCAAGGAGCAGGCCGCGCGCCTCGCACAAGAGCAGTACGCGGCGCAGTTGCAGGAAGCCCGGGCAGATGAACTGCTGCTGGTGCCGAAGCTTGAAGACGCACGCACCGCTGCCCTGGGCGGTGACATCGCGCGCCTGACGCAGGCGATTGAAGCACTCGGCGCGGTCAACCTCGCCGCGCTTGAAGAATTGACTGTCAGCCGCGAGCGCAAAGGCTTTCTCGATTCGCAATTTGCCGACCTCACCGAAGCCGTCACCACACTCGAAGAAGCGATTCGCAAGATCGACCGCGAAACGCGCGAGCTGCTGCGCGCCACCTTTGATGCCGTCAACGGTCATTTCTCCGAGCTGTTCCCGGCGCTGTTTGGCGGCGGCGAAGCTAAACTCATCATGACTGGCGAAGAAATTCTTGACGCCGGTGTGCAGGTGATGGCGCATCCGCCCGGCAAAAAGAATTCGTCAATCCATCTGCTCTCAGGCGGCGAAAAGGCGCTCACCGCGATCTCGCTGGTGTTCGCCATGTTCAAGCTCAACCCGGCACCGTTCTGTTTGCTAGATGAGGTTGATGCGCCGCTCGATGACCCCAACACCGAGCGCTTTTGCCGCCTGGTCAAAAAGATGTCGGAAGAAACCCAGTTCATCTTCATCAGCCACAACAAGATCACGATGGAAATGGCGCAACAATTGATCGGCGTGACGCAGCAGGAACTCGGTGTGTCGCGTATCGTGGCGGTCGATATGGACGAAGCGGTGCGCTTGAAGGAAGCGGCGTAGCGGCTGGTGCTTGCTGCGCGCCTCGGACCAGACCGGATATATCGTGAAGAACCGCTCCCACCAATGGTTTTAAGGCCATGATGCCATCATGAGTGAACTTCAAATCGGATTGTTGGTGTTGGGCGCGCTGGCCGTGGCCGGCGTGCTGGCGTTCAACAAGGTGCAGGAAATGCGCGCGGGGCGTGATGGCGCGAAGCATTTCGGCTCGGCCCATGATGATGTGCTGCTCGGCAGCGGTGCCGGTGAAGTGCGCCCTGAGGCTGGCGCGCCGGCCGGTGCCGCAGCGAGCGAACCGGGCCAGATGTCTGAGAGCCCTGCGGCAGTCTCCGTGCAGGCGGGCAGGGCTGCGGAACGGATCGAGCCGGTCTGGAGCGATGACGCCGCGCCCGCCCTTGACACTGCTGCCACCAGCAAAACCAGGACTGACGTGATCGCGCCGATTCTCGATCCGCGGATTGATTTCATCGCTGAACTGGTATTTGCCGATGCCGTCGCCGGATCGCAAGTGATGCTCGAAGTGGAGAAGCTGCCGCGCGGGCGCAACGTTGATGCCGACGGTTTCAATGAGTCGGCGCAGACGTGGGAGATGCTCAACCGCGATGTGGTCTACGAAAGAGCGCGCGCCGGCATTCAGATTTCGGATCGCAATGGCCCGCTGCGTGCAGACGAGCTCGAAGCGTTTCAGAAAAACATCACCGCACTGGCGGCAGCACTGGGCGCGCAAGTGGCGTGGCCAGACGAGCAGAGCCCGCTCACGCGTGCGGTCGAGCTTGATGGATTTTGCGCCGGGGTCGATGTCCAGATCGGCATCAACGTGGTGGCCGCTGCGCCTTTCGCTGACACCAAATTGCGCGGCCTGGCCGAGGCCAATGGCTTCACGCGCGAAGATGATGGCGTGTTCCGCCGCCGCGATGACGAGGGCGGCACGCTATTGACCTTGAAGCAGCCCGCCGCCGAAGCGCTGTCGCTCGCACTCGATGTGCCGCGCGTGCCGCGCGAAGCGGCTGCGCTGGGGCTGATGGCGCAATGTGCCAAACGCTTCGCGGCCGGCATCGACGGCAAGCTGGTCGATGACAACGGCAAACCGCTCAACGACGCCGCCATCAGCGCGATCCAGTCCAGCCTTGCCACGATCTACGGGCGGATGGAAGCGGCAGGCATGCCGGCCGGCGGCGTGCTGGCGCGGCGGGTGTTCAGCTAGCGCTTTATGCCGGCAGCGGCGGGCAGCAGTGGCCTGGAGGCGGGTGCCGTGGATGCGGCAGCAGCAGCGGCCCGCGCGCATACCCTGCGTGCTGAACTTGAGCATCATAACCATGCCTATTACGTGCTCGACGCGCCCTCCGTGCCGGACGTCGAATACGACCGCCTGTTCCGCGAGTTGCAGGCGCTCGAAGCCGCGCACCCGGCGCTGTTGACGCCTGATTCACCGACCCAGCGTGTTGGCGGCGCGCCGCTCGCCACCTTGGCCCAGGTGCGCCACCGGGTGCCGATGCTGTCGCTCAACAATGCATTTGAAGCTGCCGAAGTCGAAGCATTCGACAAGCGCGTGCGCGAGGCGCTGGATGTGGCGCAGGTGGACTACGCCGCCGAACTGAAATTCGACGGCCTCGCCATGAGCATCACTTACGAAGACGGTGTGCTGGTGCAGGCCGCTACCCGTGGCGATGGCGAAACCGGGGAGGATGTCACCGCCAATGTGCGCACCATCCGCGTGATCCCGCTCACGTTGCAGATGGCGAACCCGCCGCGCCGCCTCGAAGTGCGCGGCGAAGTGTTGCTGTTCAAGGCCGATTTTGCCGCGATGAACCAGCGCCAGCGCGAGGCTGGTGAAAAGGAATTCGTCAATCCGCGCAATGCGGCCGCGGGTGCGTTGCGGCAACTCGATTCACGCATCACGGCGCGACGTCCCCTCAAATTTTTTGCCTACGGGATCGGCGCTTATGAAGCGGGCAGTGCCGCAGAGGCGCTCCCACCAACGGCCTCAGGCATGCATGCCGGTCCGCCGGGCACGCATGCCGGTCTGCCGGGCACGCATGCCGGTCTGCTCAGCACGCATGCAGGCCTGCTCGACTGGTATGCCGCCATCGGCCTGCCGGTATGCAGCGAACGGGCGGTAGCGGCGGGTGCGGCCGGACTGTTTGATTTTTTTCGCACCATCGGTGCCAAACGCAGCACGCTGCCCTACGACATCGACGGCGTGGTCTACAAGGTCAACCGCTTCGATCAGCAGCAGACCCTCGGCTTCGTGTCGCGCGCGCCGCGCTTCGCCATCGCGCACAAATTTCCTGCACAGGAAGAACTTACCGAAGTCATCGACATTGAAGTGCAGGTGGGGCGCACCGGGGCGATCACGCCGGTGGCACGCTTGAAACCGGTGTTTGTCGGCGGTGTCACGGTCACCAATGCCACCTTGCACAATGAAGACGAAGTGCGGCGCAAAGATGTGTGGCGCGGCGACACCGTGATTGTGCGGCGCGCCGGCGACGTGATTCCCGAAGTCGTGATGGTGTCCAGGCCCGGCCTGCGGCGCGAGCAGGACCGCTTTCTCATGCCGGCCCAATGCCCCGTGTGCGCCTCCGACGTGGTGCGGGAGGAAGGCGAAGCGATAGCGCGCTGCAGCGGCGGGCTGTTCTGCGCAGCGCAGCGCAAGCAGGCCTTGCTGCATTTTGCGCAGCGCCGTGCGCTCGACATCGAAGGCCTCGGCGAAAAATTGGCCGATCAACTGGTCGACGCGGATGTCATCAAGACACCGGCTGATTTGTACAAACTCGGCGTGGCCAGCCTTGCCACGCTGGAGCGCATGGCCGAAAAATCGGCGCACAACGTGGTGGCCGCGATTGAGGCCTCCAAGCACACCACGCTGCCGCGCTTTCTGTTTGGCCTCGGCATCCGCCAGGTAGGTGAATCGACCGCCAAAGACCTGGCGCGCCACTTCGGCGCACTCGACGCCATCATGGAGGCGACCGAACAACAATTGCTGCGGGTGGCTGACGTGGGGCCGGTGGTGGCGGCATCGATCGCGCGATTTTTCCGCCAGCCGCATAATCGCGACGTGGTCGGGCAATTGCGCGCGGCGGGCGTGACGTGGGAAGAGGGCGCAGCACAGCCGGCTGCCACCAGCGCACTGGCCGGCAAGACCTTCGTGTTGACCGGCACGCTGCCGCAGTTGTCCCGCGAACAGGCGAAAGAAATGATCGAGGCGCAAGGCGGCAAGGTGGCCGGCTCGGTATCGAAAAAAACTGATTACGTGGTGGCCGGTGCAGAAGCCGGCAGCAAGCTTCTGAAAGCGCAGGAACTGGGCATTACGATTCTGGATGAAGACGGACTGCAAAGAGTATTGAAGCAGGCATGACCAATATGACAACAAACATGAAAAAAATACGCAAAGCCATTTTTCCGGTGGCGGGCTTAGGCTCGCGCTTTTTACCGGCCACCAAGGCCACGCCGAAAGAAATGCTGCCGATTGTCGACAAGCCGCTGATCCAGTTCGCGGTCGATGAGGCGATTGCAGCCGGTCTCACCGACATGATTTTTGTGACCGGGCGCACCAAGCGCATCATTGAAGACCATTTCGACAAAGCCTATGAGCTTGAGACTGAGCTTGCCGCCAAGAACAAGCTTGAGTTGCTGCGCATCGTCCAAAGCGTGGTGCCAAAACATGTCAATTGCATCTACATCCGCCAGGCCGAGCCGCTTGGGTTGGGGCATGCGGTGCTGTGCGCCAGAGACATCGTCAACGACGAACCATGCGCGGTGATCCTGGCCGACGACCTGATCGACCATCAACCCGGCGCATTGAAGCAAATGGTCGATGTGTTCAACACGCGCGGCGGCAGTGTGCTCGGGGTCGAGGATGTGCCGAGGGCCAACACGCGCTCGTATGGCGTGGTCAGCGGCACGCAGTTGGACGCGCGTACCGAACAGGTGACCGCGATTGTCGAGAAGCCTGCGCCGGAAGTGGCACCGCTGCGCCAGAGCGCCGCCGGCCAAGTGGCGCTGGCAGTGGTAGGCCGCTACATTCTCACGCCGAAGATTTTTGAATTGCTGGAGCAGGTGCAGCCCGGCGCCGGCGGCGAGATTCAATTGACCGACGGCATCAGCGCGCTGCTGGCGCATGAAGCGGTGTATGCCTACCGGTTTGAAGGCACGCGCTACGACTGCGGCTCCAAGCTCGGCTATCTCAAGGCCACCGTCGACTACGCACGCCGCCACCCTGAAGTCGCGGCAGACTTCGAGGCTTATCTGAAGGCGCTCAAAACATGATTGCCATCATCGGCGGCAGCGGCCTGACCAATCTCGACACGCTCTCGATCACGCGGCGCGAGGTGATGCGCACACCCTATGGCGAGCCCTCCGGCGCGCTCACGTTTGGCCGGCTGGCGGGGCATGAGGTGGTGTTTCTGGCGCGGCACGGCTATGGCCACACCATTGCCCCGCACGAAATCAACTACCGCGCCAACCTGTGGGCGCTTAAAAACGCCGGTGTCGCGCGGGTGATTGCGGTGGCGTCGGTCGGCGGCATTCGCGCCGCGTTCGGCCCCGGCACACTGGTGGTGCCGGATCAAATCATCGACTACACCTATGGCCGCCAGCACACGATTTATGAAGGGCCGGATGCGCCGGTCACCCACATCGACTTTACCTGGCCGTATGCAACTGCTGTGCGTGGGTTGTTGCTCAACGCTGCCGCGAGCACCGGCGAGACCGTGCATGACGGCGCGGTCTACGCCAGCATGCAGGGGCCGCGGCTGGAGTCCGCCGCTGAAATCGCCCGGCTCGAGCGCGATGGCTGCGACCTGGTCGGCATGACCGGCATGCCCGAGGCATCTCTTGCGCGCGAACTCGGGCTGGAGTACGCCTGCCTGTCGGTGGTGGTCAACCACTCGGCCGGCAAGGGCGACAGCGCGCTCGCGATCTCGGTCGAGCATTT
Organism: Burkholderiales bacterium; assembly: GCA_031428855.1. Lineage (GTDB taxonomy): Bacteria > Pseudomonadota > Gammaproteobacteria > Burkholderiales > JAEUOS01 > CANJDH01. The sequence goes on from JANOYK010000010.1 coordinate 7,043, forward strand.
GGGTGCAGTCATGAAACAAACCATGGGCCGGGTGCAGCGCATTCTTGAACGGGCGGTGGCGGCGGCCCAGGTGCAAAAAGATGACCCGGAAATGATCCAGAAATGATCCGTCCCATCCTCAAAATGGGCGAGCCCAGCCTGTTTGAACCCTCCAAACCGGTCGAGCGTTTCAGCACGCCCGAGCTGGCTGCGCTGCTCACCGATTTGCAAGACACCATGCACGCCGCCAACGGCGCTGGTATCGCCGCGCCGCAGATCGGCGTCAATCTCCAAGTCGTCATCTTCGGCGCGGACGGCATCAATCCGCGCTACCCCGATGCGCCCATCATTCCGCGCACGGTGCTCATCAACCCGGTCATCACGCCGCTCACCACCGAAACCGAAGATGGCTGGGAAGGCTGCCTGTCGGTGCCGGGCATGCGCGGCGTAGTGCCACGCGCCACCCGCATCCGCTATACCGGCTTTGACGAAAAAGGCCGTGCCATCGAGCGCGAGGCCGAAGACTTCCACGCCCGCGTGGTGCAGCACGAATGCGATCACCTTTGGGGCGTGCTCTACCCGATGCGCATCCGCGACATGAGCAAATTCGGCTATACCGCCGTGCTGTTCCCCGAGCTTGACGACAACGAAGAATGACCTCAGAGGAGACCACATGACCACCACCGCCCCCCGCTGGAAAAACCGGCCGGCCGGCTCGACTTGGGGCGATTTCGGCCCCGACGACCAGCTCGGCCGTCTCAACCTGCTCACGCCCGAGCGGGTGCGCCGCGCCGCGCAGGAGATCCGCGAGGGCAAATCGTTTTGTCT
>JANOYK010000011.1:0-2172 GCA_031428855.1 Burkholderiales bacterium
TTGAAATTGTGGACTACCACTGAAGGAGCAGGGAGATGAGCAAGAAGCTGCCGCCGATTCATCCCGGCGAACAATTGCGCGAAGAGTTCATGATTCCGCTCGGGCTTTCCAGCAATGCTCTGGCGCGTGCGCTCAACGTGACACCCGCGCGCATCAACGAGATCGTGCGCGAGCGGCGCGGCATCAGCGCAGATACCGCGCTGCGGCTGGCACGTTTTTTCAACACCTCGCACCAGTTCTGGCTCAATCTCCAAAGCAACTACGACGTGCAGTGCGCGGAAGATGCGGCGGGCCGGGCCATCGCACGGATTCAGCCGCGGCAGGCAGTTGACCTCGAACAGGTGCCCGCCTGACCTATTTCGTAAGGGAGAGGTGAATCAACATCCGCCGCAAATTTACCCTGGCTCTCGGTGCCGGTGCGCTTGGTTCCGGTGCCCTCGTGTCGCCGTTCGCGTCGCGCGCGCAGTTCGCGGATGATTGATTCCAATTGATCCGGCGCGTGCCGGTGCTCGGCGAGCTCGGTTGCCGCGTCGGTTTCGTCGCGTTTGAGACCGAGGACGGAATGCTCGACGCGGGCAAGGCGGCGGCGGATGTCATCAAAGCCGCTCTGGATGCCTTTCTCGACGCACTTGACCACACCAATTCCGTTGGTGTAAGCCATTCTCTACCGTTTCTCAGAGAGGGATTCGCATGAATCGCCGCCGCACACTCCTCACCGCCTGCGGCGCCGCCGCACTCCATGCCCCGCTCGCGTCGTTCGCGCAACCGACACCCACACCCGCGGGCGCGCCAGGAAAAATCTGGCGCGTCGGTTTTTTGTCGCTGCCGACGCGACCAGCCAATCTCGACACCCACTATCTGGGTGCGTTTGCGCAGGGAATGCGCGAATTGGGTTACGTCGAGGGCAAGAATCTTCTCATCGAGTGGCGCTTCGCCGACACCGCCCCGCAGCGTTTGCCGGCGCTGGCGGCAGAGCTGGTGCAGTGGAAGCCGGATGTGCTGGTCACCGCCGCGACTAGCGGCGCCGTCGCATTGCAAAAAACCGGCACGACAATACCGATTGTCATGACCACGACGGTTGATCCGGTTGGTTTGGGCCTGGTGAAAAGCCTGGCGCGGCCCGGCGCCAACATCACCGGTGTTTCCAATCTCAACGCCGAGCTGGGGCCGAAGCGCCTTGAAATGCTCCTGGCCATGACGGCCACGGCAAGCCCCCGGGTGTCACGCGTCGCCGTGCTGTTCAGTCCAGCCGAACCATCCGGAGTCACCGCCCTGGCGGGGATCGAAGCCGCAGCCACAACACTGGGCGTGAAAATTCTGCCGGTCCCCGCCTACACCGTGCAGGAAATCGACCAGGCCTTCACGCAAATGCGCCAATTGCAGGCCGGTGCACTGCTGCTGGTGCTCAACCCCTTTTTCCAGCAGCAACGCGGGCAAATCAGCGAGCTGGCTGCGAAACACCGGCTGCCCACGATGACGCCGGACCGCCTGTATCCCGAGGCAGGCCTGCTGATGAGCTACGGTGCCGACCTGGCCGGTTTCATCCGGCGCATGGCGTATTACGTCGACCGGATTTTCAAAGGCGCCAAGCCGGCCGACCTGCCGGTGGAGCAGCCGACCCGGTTTGAACTGGTGATCAACGGCAAGACCGCGAAGGCGCTCGGACTGAAGATTCCGCAGGCCTTGTTGATCAGTGCGGAGCGGGTGATTGAATGAACGAGATCAAACCGGCCCGCATCAAAGCGGCCCTTCCTGCATACGCAAGCACCCGCGCCCGTGCTGCTGCCATGGCATCAGGGTCTGGACTGAATCCGGCTGCAATAAGCCGAATCCCTCAATGGAGTCTTGCTCTGGCGAATACCAACTCAAATCGATGCGTCAGCCGGGCATTGCCTCTGTTCGGCGAGGGGCGCGGTGCAGACGAGGCAGGGATAGTGCACCTGACGCAATTCGCTGAGTGCCGCCACACCTTACTCTGAGGACGCCGCGCGAAACGCAGCCTGCACGGCCCGCACCAGCGAGGGATGCAAGGTTCCCAGCTTCGGCGTCTGCCCATGCGGCGCAGCGGGCGGTACGCTGAACCAGTCTGCCGAGTAGGGTAAATCGAGTAATCGCCGCAGATCGAACTTGGTGTCAAAGCTGAGGTTGGCCGCAGCGTAGGCAGCCGGATGG
>JANOYK010000012.1:0-9475 GCA_031428855.1 Burkholderiales bacterium
ATCGCGCGCCATTTTTTGTTCGGCGTGGCCGCGCGCCGGGCTGTCTTGCGCGCCGGTCTTGGGGTCGATGAAGGCATCGGCCGGGTGGCGCTTGCGATACATGGTGGCGCGCCGGTGCGCCTGATAGCTGTGGCCGCCGCCCGAATACCAGCAGATCATGTCGGTGATGTTGAGCGGGCCTTTGAGCATCGGCTGCACGCTGCTGCCGACTTCAACGTCTTCCCAATGGCGTGGCGTGGCACCGCGCAGTTCTTCGGTTTCGATGGCGTGGGCGATGTGCTCCAACTCTTCGGGTGAATAGCGATGGGTTTCGCGCGCTTCGTACTTGAGGCCATCTTTGGCCTTGGCGCGTGGTACGCGTGCGGTGCTGCCGAGCGCGCGGCACACCAGTTCGCCGCGCTGGTTGGTGTAAAGCACTTCACCGGTCTGGATGATGAAGCTTGCGGCCTTGCCGCCGCGTTTTTCCACCGCATCGAGCAGGCGCGCGCGCACCGTGAAGCTGTCGCGATGGCGGATCGGCGCGTACCACTCCCAGTCGGTGCCGCCATAGAGCCACTGAATGCCGCGCAGCTTGGGCGCGACCACGGTGGTGTCGATGGTGTAGAGAAAGCAGCCGGGGGCGAGGGCCGATTGCCACTTTGTGTTGATGCCGTAGGCGGGGTCGCAGAACAGCGGGTTGTCGTCGCCGATGGCCCAGCAGAAGTGGCGCACGCTGTCGGGGGCAGCTTCGGTGTTCCAGGTCTGATTGGTGCGGCGTAGATCGACGCCGATCAGGCTGCGTGCTTCTTCGAGTGCGCCAGCCCATAGGGCGGGGCTTTGTGACGCATCGGCGGCATCGGATGTGCGTGGTGCGTCTGGTGCAAATTCAGGCGTCGCGTGCGGTTCGGTCATGCGATCACTCCGCAGTCTTTCAATTGTTGAATTTCGTCCGGTGGCAATCCCAGCAATTCGCCGAAGACTAGATCATTGTGCTGGCCTGTCGTAGGGCCGGGGCCATGCACCTGCGGCGCGAAATCCGAGAAGCGCCAGGGTGCGCTGAATACGGTGTCTTCACCATAAACCGGAATGTGAATCGGATGGCGCATGCCGCGTGCGATGAAGTGCGGATGCGCACGCTGCTGTTCGAGCGTCAGCACCGGCGTAGCGGCGAGGCCGGCGGCGCGCAGCAGTGCAACCAGTTCATCGCGGGCAAAAGTGGCGCTCCATCTGCCGATGGCGGCGTCGAGCTGTGCCACATCGGCACAGCGCTGCGCGGTGTGTTGCCAGCGCGTCTCCTGCGCCCAGGCTTGCGCGGGCGCGAGCCGCGTCAGGGCCTGCCATTGCGCATCATCGGCCACCGTCAGCGTCAGCCACGCGTCCGCTTCACGCGCGGGGTAAATGCCGTGCGGTGCCATCAATGGGTGCCGGTTGCCTGCCACCGGTGATTGGCGCTGGTGTATTTGGCTGTCGAGCAGATACGGGTGCAGCACACCGAGCAGGGCTTCGTTTTGCGACAAGTCGATATAGCAGCCTTGGCCCGACAAACGCGCGTGGCGCAGCGCTGCCAGCACTGCGGCCAGGCCATGCACGGCGGCATTGGGGTCGCCGAGCGCAACATTGAGTGCCCCCTGCGGCACCTCGCCCGCGTACCCCACCAGCGACTCCATGCCTACAAAGCTCGACATGGTCGGCGCATAGGCGCGCATGCTGGCCAGCTCGCCGAACTGGCCAGCGGCAGACATCGCCAGCATCACCAGACGCGGATTGAGCGCGCGCAGGGTTTCGTAACCCAAACCGCTGCGCTCCATCGAGCCGGGTGACATGTTCTCGATCACGATGTCGCTCATCGTCACCAAACGTTTGAGCAGAGCCACTGCTTGCGGTTCCTTGGTGTTGAGCGTGATGCCGAGCTTGCCGTGGTTGACCTGGTGATACATCGGCGACATTTCGCGCGACCGGCCTTCGACCACTTTGCCATCGCGCATCACCCGGCCCGAGAGGCGCAGATTGTCAGGGCGCTTGGCGTGTTCCACCTTGATGACTTGCGCGCCCAGCTCACTCAACATGGTGCTCACCCACGGCGCCGACCAGACCCAGCCGAAGTCGAGCACGCGCAGGCCTTGCAAGGGCTGCGCTGCGTTGGCATGCGTGTTAGTGGCAATGGCATCCGCCCGCGCCTCAGGCGCGCGGGTACTTGCTGACGGCGAGCGTGGTGTGTTGATGGCAGACGAACGCGGCGGCTCCGTTGGCGTGGCCGACAGCAAATGCGCTGCGATGTTGGGCGCGTCCGGTGTGCGCGCGCGGCTCACCCGGAATGGCAGCGACGGCACCGTCACGGGTTGACCCGCAGCATGCGCTTCGGCAAAAAACCCGCGCGCGCTGAAATGCGGTGTGGCCAGCACCTCGGCGAAATCGCGCAACGGCGAGACGATCAGATTGTGTTCGAGCGCAATCGCTTCAAGCTCGGCCTTGGTGCGGGCGGCGAACCACGGCATTACCAGCGGGTCAACCTCATCCGGGTATTGCGTGCCCATCGCGCGCAAGTCCTGATAGCGCGGCTGCGCGGCCCATGCGGGACTGCCCATTGCCGCCACCAAACGCATCCATTCTTCGCGGGTGCGGCCACAGATGCAGACCGCGCCATCCTTGCACGGCGCGATCAGGAACGGATACGCACCGCCCGAACCGGACGCGCGGCGGCCGCTGCGCTGCCATTGCAAACCATGATGCACATAGAAGCGGCAATTGCCGGCGATGTAGCTGGCGAGCACGTCAGCGAGTGCGATATCGACGATGCGGCCGCTGCCGGTGTTGCCGGTATCACCAAGACCATCAAGGCCGCCGAGGTCACGCACATTGAGCGCAAGCAAGCAGCCCGCCGCCAGCATCGCCCCCGCCTGATGCTCGACGATGCCGGGCGGCAGCGTCAGCGGCGCGCGGCCCGGCTCGCCCAGTGCCCATGCCATCGCACTCAGGGCTTGCGCGTCGAGACCGGATCCGCTGGCGTTGGCCAGCGGGCCTTCCAGTCCGAAGGTGGTGGCGATGCCAATGACCAATTGCGGATGGCGCGCACTGAGCGCATCGAGGCTGCCGGCCCGCGCCGTCAGCCGATCCGGGGCGTCACACAGCACGATGTCGCAGGTTGCCAACAACGCCTCCCACGCGGCGTCAGCGGGCCTGAGTGCCAGCGTAGGTTTGCCATCGGCCAGCACTTCAAGTGCAAGCGCCTCGGGGCTGGTGCCGGACGAACCAGTCACTGCATCAGCGGCGACGCGCGTCACCTGCGCGCCCATGCGCGCGAGCAGCCAGCCGGCGTAGGCGGTGGCAATGCCGCTGCCGTATTCGATGACGCGCACTGCGCTGGTCATGTTTGACAGGCGCGGTGGAGCAAGGGTTGCATGGTTTGCACGGATTGCTATTCCGGTTGAATCCCCGCACCACGCGCCAGATCGCGCCACTTGGTGGTCTCGCTCACCACCCACTCGCGCAACTCGGCGGGTGTGGTCGGTGCCGCATCAACACCGAGTGCAGTGAGGCGATCCACCACTTCTTTATCGCGCAGGATGCGGGTGATCTCTTCATTGAGGCGGCGCACCACCGGCTCGGGCGTGCGCGCTGGCGCAAACGCGGCGATGAAACCCACCAGTTCGTATCCGGCGACGCCCGCTTCTTGCAGGGTCTGCATCTCGGGCATGGTGGCGGAGCGGCGCGCACTCGACACGCCCAGACCCTTGACTGCACCTGAGCGGATGTGCGGCAGCATCAGCGCAATGTCACCGAACAACATCTGAATCTGCCCGCCGCGCAAGTCGACCAGCGCCTGCGCGTTAGATTTGTAGGGCACGCTGAAAATATCGATACCGGCTTTGGCCTTCAACATCTCTGACGCCAGCCGTGCTGAGCCGGTGCCGTTGCCAAACCCCATCTTGCCGGGGTTCGCTTTGGCGTAGGCGATGAACTCGGCCATGGTGTTGGCCGGTACGCTGCTGTTGATTGACAGCACCAATGCCGCAATGCCGAGGCGCGATACCGGCGCAAAGTCGTTGACCGGATCGTACGGCAGATTTTTCATGAAGCTCGCGTTGCCCGCGTGCGTGGTGTTGGTGCCGATCAAGAGCGTGTGGCCGTCGGCGGTGGCGCGCGCCACCGTTTGCGCGGCGATCACACCGCTGCCGCCGGGCTGATTCTCGACCAGCACCGGGACGCCGAGAGACTTGGACATGCGCTCGGCCAGCATGCGCGTGAGCGTGTCGGTGGCACCGCCCGCACCGACGGACACCACCATGCGGACCGGTTTGTTCGGAAACGGCTCTTGCGCGTGGGCAGGCAAGCTGGCCGCTGCGAACAGAGCGGCAGCAGCGTATACCAGCGCGGTGGCAAGTTTCGTCATGGTGGGTCTCCTTGAGTATTGGTCTGCGGTGTGGCGCGGGCAATGGTTTCTGCGATGCCGGTTGATGAGGGGCGTTATGTGGCGCGCAGTGGGCGCGTCAGGCGGCGCGCGCATCGAACGTGAGCTGCCCCTGATCGTTCAGCGCCCACAAGCGCCAGGATGCCTCCTCACGGAGCACGTGCAGTTGCAATCTGCGGCCACAAAACATCGGTGCAACATTGCGCGATTGAAATGAATTTGGCTCGCGCCCGGCACACGCGCGAAACATGTCGAGCAAAAACATCGCCGGGATGCTGCCGTTGACCACCAGGGCGGGATAGCCCTCGCTGCCAGTGGCATACGGCTGGTCGTAGTGAATCCGGTGGGGGTTGTCGGTGATGGCGGAGTAGCGAAACAGCAGGCGCTCGTCGGGGGTCAGGCTGCGGGTGGCGTCGGATGATGATGATGACGCTGCAGCAGTTGCGTCCGCAGCGACGCCTGACGCTGTGGTTGCCGGGGCTGCTGCTGTCTTAGTGGTAGAAGCTGCTGGGGACACTGACGCAGTGCCAGCTTCACGCAACACATAGTCAAGCTGCTCGGTGATGGCTGCATCGGCTGCACCGTCGACAAAAATGCGGTGCTCCACCTTCAGGAGTGCAAACCGCCCGGAGCGGCCCTGCTTGATCTGCACTTCGCCCTGCCGCGATTGGCGCCGCAACGCGGCGCCAATCGGCAGGCTGCCGGCAAACTGACATTGACGGCCCGCCAGCATCAGGCGCGGCAGGCCGAGGTCGGGCAGCGTGACGCCGAAACTGGCCACGCCATCGCTGCGCAGTTGTGACTGCCGCGTAGGCAGATTGAAAAACGCCGCGTGCCAGCCGCGCGGCAAGGCGTCGCCTTGACGCAAGGCATCGGGATCGCGGTCGAGCATGGCGGCGAGGCGGCGCACCAGCGGCAACGCGCACACATCGTCGGCGAAGGTGACTTGATTCGATTCGGTTAGCGCATTCATGACTGCAACTGGTTGTGTGTAATCCGCACTGGCCGGCCCACCCATTCTTCGTCTTGCATGCGCGCGGCCAGCGTTGTATCGCCGGTGGTGGCGAGCACGCGTTGTCCGGCGGCGGTGTCAGCCAGTGCCAAGCCTTGCGGCGCTTTGCCACGGCCATGCAGCACGGTGTAACCCGCCACTGTGGCCGTGCCGGAGAAATCCTCCAGCACCTCCACCGCACGCACTTTACGCGCGACTTGATCGCTGACATCGAGATGGGTAAATAGGGTTGGCGGCGCAGCGGACGCGGGCGCGCTGCACCATACCCCGAACCCCTGTTTGGTAAGCACGCCCGACACGCTCGACACCAGCGCCGTGCGCCCGCGCCCGGCGCGAAGTAATTCGGCAGCGCGGCAAGTCGCCTGCAACACATAGTTGTTGTACGGCCCGCCGGCAAATGGCATGCCGCCGGTGATAGTGAGATCGCGCGACAGTGGCAGACCGAGTTCAGCCGCATAGGCCTGCACCGCGATGGGGAAGCAACTGTAGAGATCCACCAAATCGAGATCGGCCGCAGTGAGGCCGGCAGCATCGAGCGCGGCGCGCCCGGCGATGCCTGCGCCGGGGCAGGCCGCGAGGTCCGCGCGTGCCGACACCGCCACCATGTGATTCGATTCGGTGCTGGCGAGCGGAAACACCCAGCGCGCGCGCGCAATGCCGAGCTGCTCCGCGCGTGCAGCCGAGCAAAACAGCAGGGCCGCTGCCTGATCCACATTCCAGGTCGAGCAATGCGAGCGTGTGTAGGGAAAGGCCTGCATCGGGTTGCGCTCGGACGCATTGCGGATCGCGGCTGCGTCCGGCGCGTTGCGCTGCCACGCGTGCGGGTTGTCTGCGGCCACGCCGGCAAAGCGCGCGCTCAACTCTGCGAGCCGGTTGCGGTGTTCGTCAATTGACCAGCCCTGGCGCGCGCGATAGGCACTCTCCAGCATCGCGTACAGAGCCACCGGCATCTTGATACCGGCGCGCTTCTCGACCGCGTGGCGCAACTCGTCTTTGGGCGCGAGGAAGATGTCCGGTTCATCATCAAGCACGCGTTCCGGCGCTTCGGCACCGGCGATCTGCGCGCGCAGCAGCCGGTAGCCCGCGTCTGCACCGGTCACCAGCGTGGTGTGGCACTCGCCACGTGCGATGCGCGCGCAGGCCTCACCAATCAGGCTCTGCTGCAACACGCCGACACTGGCAAGCACAGTGGTGGCTTGTGCTGCGCCGATGGCGCGCGCAATCGCACCGGCCGGGTTGCGGTAGTGCCAGCGCCCGCGCGGCACGGCGATGTGCTGCACACCGGGCAGCGCGCTGGCAGTGCCGCAGTCGATGCCCGCTGCGTTAACCGCCTCCTGCATCAGGTCGAGCGGTTCGAGCGCGCAGGTGAAATCTTCTTCGCGCCGGGTGGCGGTGCCGATGCCGACCAGCACCGGGGTGCGCTCCGGGGTACTCACTGAGGTGTCGATTGAGGTGCCCACTGATCTGCCAACGGCGGTGCTCATGACTTGCGCTTGCGTGCGGCGAGCTTGGCGGATGCTTTCATGGTGTCGCGCACGGCAGCTTCGAGCAGCACCGCATAGGCCTGCAAGTCACGCTCGGCGCGTGAGCGCGCAGCATCAGCATCCTGCGCTTCAATCGCTTGCAGAATGCGCCGGTGCGCGTGCGTCACCAGCCCGCGCACATCGGGCGAGGCAAATTTGTCGAGGCGCGAGGCCTCGAACATCTGCGCCGAGATCGACGCTGTAAAGGCGCGCAGCAAGTCGTTATGACTGGCCGCAGCGAGCGCGCTGTGCCACTGCACGTTCTCCTGCAAAAACAGCGGCACATCGTCGATCGCGGCTTGATCGATACGTTTGGAGATGGCTTTGAGCGCAGCGAGGTCTTCGGCAGTGCGGTTGCGCGCGGCCAGATAGGCCACCATCGGCTCCAGCGCCTGGCGCGCTTCGACCAGCGCACGCAGCGACACGCTGTTGCCTTTGGCGAACAGATTGATGTGGGTGGCCAGCAGGGCGTCAGTCGGGCGCGCCACCACCGAGCCGCCGTAACGCCCGGCGCGCGTGCGCACCAGTCCTTGGGCTTCGAGAATGCGCAGCGCTTCACGCACTGACCCACGGCCCAAACCGGTGGTGGTGACCAGTTCACGCTCAGTGGGGAGTGCTGCGCCGGGAGCGTAGGTGCCACCCAAAATCTGCTGTTGCAAGCGCTCGGCCAGCACGTCGCACGACTTGGGGACGTTGATGCTGCCCAGCTGGTCCAGCATGGCGGGGCTGCGCCGGACTGGCACCTGCGTTCGTGGGGTGGCGCGCCGGATGACACGCGGGGTAACGCGGGCAACAGCGGATGGGGCGCGGGCGGCAGTTGGCATGGCGGCAATTTAAGTCTATTATGCGAATATGTCAATTGTTAGACCATAGTTTAAGAAACCATCAACAAACCCTCAGGAATACTTGCCCATGTCTCATTTGCTGGTCGAACAGCGCGATGGCATCGCCATCGTCACACTGAACCGTCCCGAAAAGCGCAACGCCATGTCGCCCGAGATGATCGTGCGGCTGGCGCAGTTCTGGCGCGAAGTGGCGGACGACCACGCGGTGCGCGTCATCGTGGTGACCGGCGCGGGCGATCAGGCGTTCTCGGCCGGTGCTGACCTCGGCAGCCTGATTCCCTTGATGTTGCGCGCGCGCGCGCCGCAGGGTGAGTGGGAACAGCGCTTCGCCGCCGACCGCAAGCAGTTGGGCGCGGCGCTGCTGCGCAACGCGACATTTTTCAAGCCGGTAATTGCTGCCATCAATGGCGTGGCGCTGGCCGGCGGGGCCGAGTTTGTGATGGCAACCGATCTGCGCGTGATGTCGAGTGCCGCCACCATCGGCGTGACCGAGGTGCGGCGCGGGCTGATTGCCAGCGGCGGGTCGCTGGTGCGGATGCCGCGCCAGATTCCGTGGGCGCAGGCGATGGAGCTGATGCTGCTGGGCGAGCCGGTGAGCGCGCAGCGCGCACTCGAGATCGGCCTGGTGAATCGCGTCGTGCCGCCGGATCAGGTGTTGCCGGTGGCGCTCGATCTGGCCCGCCGCGTGTGCCTGGGCGCGCCGGTGGCGCTGGAGAAAACCAAAGAGGTAATGGTGCGCTCGAGCGGCAGACCGTTCGATGAAGCCTTCGCCATCGAGACCCAGTGCACCAAGGACAATGCAGCGCTGCCCGATGCACGCGAAGGGCCGCGCGCGTTTATGGAAAAACGCGCGCCGGTGTTTCGCGGCAGGGCGGGCTGATATGCTTTTGCGGAAGTCTGCGCGGGTTTTTGCAGCAGTCTGACGAGTACGGTGGTCACACGCGGTTCCTTCATCAGTGGCATTTTTTCCAGGCGAGGCTGACATGCATTCCAATCTGAACACCATCGCGCGGGCGGGTGCCGCCCTGTTTCTGCTCCTCGGCATGTTGCATCTGCCGCTCGCGCAGGCGCAGGACGCCTACCCCAACAAACCGGTGCGCATCGTGATCGGCTTCGGCCCCGGCAGCGGCACCGACATCCTCGCGCGCATGATCGGCGAAGAACTGCGCGTCGCGCTCGGCCAGCCATTCGTGGTGGACAACCGCCCCGGTGCCGGCGCACAGATTGCCGCCAGCTTCGTCGCCAAGGCACCGGCCGACGGCTACACCCTGTTCCTCACGTCCAACTCTTCGCACTCGGTCAACCCGCACATCTTCAAGAAACTGCCGTACGACCCGATTGCCGATTTCACCCCGGTTGGCGGCCTCGCCTACTTTCCATTTGTGCTCGCCGTCAATGCCGCGCTGCCAGTGCGCACGCCGCAGGAATTTGTCTCTTACGCCAACAACAACAAAGGCAAATTCTTCTACGCCTATGGCACACCCACCGTGCACATCCCCGCCGAGGCGCTCAACCGCCTGCTCAAGCTTGACGCGACCGGTGTGCCGTACAAGAGCAGCCCGGCGGCGCTCACCGACGTGATCGGCGGGCAAGCCCAATATCTGGTGGTCGATCTCGCCTCGGCGCGGCCGCATCTGCAATCGGGCAAGTTGCGCGCCCTTGCCGTGACCACCTCCAGACGCACGGCGCTTGCGCCCGAGCTGCCGAC
>JANOYK010000013.1:0-2286 GCA_031428855.1 Burkholderiales bacterium
TCTAGTCATACTGACTAGATTAGCACAGAATTCCGCTTGGGCTCAAGGTGAACACGAGGCTTCAGCGTTTGCTGATCGACAACTACGGCCACCAGCCCATCGTCGGCAAACTGTATAACGCGACCGCGGCCGTATCACACGCATGATGAACGGTTTTACGCCGCCTTCAGTATGAAGTCTACATGCACCGCCTCATACGGAAACTCGATGCCGCCGCTGGTGCGGTTGAGCACGCCCGCGTTGATCAGCGCCGTCACGTCGGAATGCACTGCGCGCACGTCGCGGTTGACGCGCCGTGCCGCTTCGCGGATCGACACCACCCCTGCGCCGGTCAAGGCGCGCACCAGCGCCATGCGATTCGGCGCCAGCACCTTCCACAGCGATTCGACCGTCGGGAAAGTGATGTGCGCGCCCTGCGGTTTGCCTTTGAATGCCGCGAGAAACCGGTGTTTGGTTTGATCCATCGAGGATACCGAAATCGTCACTGTTTTCATTTCAGGTTCTCCAGTTCATCACGTCCGCCATGAAATCTGCGTAAAGCTGTTCCGGCGTGGTGAAGGTGTAGGGCGACTCCAGCGCGCCGACATGCCGGTGATCACCCTTGCCGGTCTCGTTGTCGTAACGCAGCACGCACGAACCATCGATCACAAACGCAAGCCGGTACTTGAACAAATGTTTCGACGCGCGCACCGGTTGCGGCACTTGCCAAACCACAAGTTCAATGAAACGGTCTTCGGCGATATCACGGCGTTCGTCCAACAGCTGGACAGCTTTCATGTTGCTTACGATAGCAACACTTGCAGGCGTTGTCAATGCAAGCATCATGCCCCAAATTCCGCGATGGGTTTAAACGGCGGCTGGCCGGGTGCCTAAAAGGCGCGGGTACGCTCCCGGATGGTCTCCAGAGTGGAGAGCATCGCCGCCTCGACCTTGAGAATCCAGCCACGCGCGCTGTGAATGACCTTGCCGGCCAGATGCAGCAGGCTCCAGCGCACGGTCTGCACCTGTTTGCGCTGCCACGATGGATCGAGGGTGACGGACTTGAACAGCACAAACAAATTGTGCGTGATTACACCGATCCGAAAGAACACCGCATTGGCACCGAACTGGCCGCAGGGCATACGCTCCATGCCAAAGCCGATTTTGAGTTCCTTGATGCCGTTCTCCGAAGCCTGGCCGCGCTGGCAGTACCAGAGGTAAATGTCCTCGGCACTGCGGCTGGCGGCGAAGTTGCTGGCAATCAGCGTATAGCGGGTTTCGCGCTTGGCTTCTTGCGGCTGGCCCTGATCGTCGAACAGACTGGCCTGATGCTGACGCCGCACCACGACCAGACGAAACGCCTTATCGGTGCCGTTCATGCTGTGCGTCACCTCGGCAATAGCGCAGTCTGGGTACTTCTTCCATTGCGACTCACCGATGCCCTTGACCAGAGCCGTGAGCGCATTGCACCAGCGTCCGCCAATGGCAAATTCGATGCCCTGTTCCTCGCAGTAGTTGAAGATGTCGGCCTGGTAGGTGGCCGAGTCGGCGCGCAGCCGCTTGATGCAGTGACCGCGCGGCATCGCCTCCTGGCAGGCTTTGATGAAGGGCAGATTGCCGCTGGCCGGGGCGGCATTGCCGTCCCGAAACTCCTCATGCACTACGACCCCCGCCTCGGCCAGATGACCGACCATCGGCATGTAGCCGCGCTCGCTGCCCGGTGCCGGCAGGTACTGCTCCACCATGCGTGACACTCCCACGCCCCGCATAAATTCACCGAACACCGCAAGCCCGGCGTTCGCGGTCAGCAGTTCGGAAGTCGCCTGCAATTTGAAGGGAAGCACATTGCGCACCTGCTTGACCATCATCCATCCCGGAAAATTCACTTGTTGAGTGACTTCCATAGGGCGTCAATCCTTTTGATAACAAGCACTGGCGCGGCTCTCCGGGCTGTTTATTTATTTCGTCGCGGAACTTGGGATACCGCCTCCGACATGGTGCATGTGCCCTACAAAGGCTCGGCCCCGGCGGTCGCCGATGTGATCGGCGGCCAGGTGGTGTTCACCTTCCCGGCGATTCCGACGGTGCAGGGTTTTCTCAAGGCCGGGCGCCTCAAGGTGCTGGCGATCTCGGGTAACAAGCGCTCGCCGCTGTTGCTCGATGTGCCGACCTTCGTTGAGGTGGGGGCCAAGGATCTCGACATCGGCGCGTGGTACGGCTTCTTTGCACCGGCCGGCACGCCGCGCGAGGTGGTGGCACGCCTCAATGCAGCGGTGGCGAGCATGCTCTCGAATCAGGAGTTCGTCG
>JANOYK010000014.1:0-7332 GCA_031428855.1 Burkholderiales bacterium
GTCCCGTTTGCCGGGGTGCTTGGGGCCGGCCACCGATTCGGCGGCCATGACCAGCAGTTGTTCGACAAACTGGCGCGACATTTGACCGAGCATGTCTTCAATCGAGAGTTGCGCTCGTCCGATCATTGAGAGCAGCGGCAGTGCTGACTGCGGGTTGGCTTGCAACAGCGGTTGCGCTTGCAGTGCTGCCCAAAGCTTCTTGTCGACGATTTGCAGTTTGACCGTGCCGTGCTTGCGAGTAGACTTCATCATGGTGGTTGAGCTTTCTATGGTTCAGGTTGAGGACGTCGAGAACCCGCATTCTGGGCCCGCGACTGCTTCAACCACCAACTCAACCTTCAACTGCGGACGGGACATCGCCAACTTATCCCCGATAGCATCGAAACGCACAGGAGACACACGATGAAGCTCCATATGACATGGATGGCCCTGCTCTGCGCCAGCGTGACGGCACTGGCGTCGGGCGCAGCACTGGCGCAAGCCTGGCCCGCGCGCACGATCCGCATCATCGTGCCATTCCCGCCCGGCGGTGGCAACGATGTCGTGGGCCGCCTGATCGCACAAAAACTCACCGAGCGCATCGGCCAGCAAGTGGTGGTCGACAACCGCGCCGGGGCCAACGGCATCGTCGGCCTGCAAGCCTTGATGCAAGCGGCTCCTGACGGTTACACCCTCGGCGTCGGCGCGGCCGGCCCGATGGCAGTCAATCCGTTTTTGTACGACAAGCTGCCCTACGACCCCACCAAAGATTTCGCCGCCATCAGTAATGTCGCGAATTTTCCGCTGCTGCTGGTCACGCATCCGTCGGTCGCGGCCAAGACCACGCGTGATCTCATCGCGCTCGCCAAAGCCAAGCCCGGCACGCTGCACTATTCATCACCCGGCAGCGGCAACTCGGGCCATCTCGCTGGTGAGCTGTTCAACACCCTGGCCGGTGTCAAGACCGTGCATGTGCCGTACAAGGGCCAAGGCCCGGCGCTGACTGATTTGATCGCCGGCCAGGTGCAGATGCTCTACAGCAGCATTCCGTCAGTGTTGCCGCACGTGAAGCAGGGGCAACTCAACGCGATAGCCGTCGGCAGCGCCAAGCGCGTGCCGTCGCTGCCGGAAATTCCCACTATCGCTGAGTCCGGTGTGCCGGGCTACGAAGCCTACTCGTGGGCCGGCATCCTCGCGCCGGCCGGCACGCCCAAAGAGATCATCGCGCGCCTCAATCGAGAAATTGTCGAAGTGCTCAAGCAAAAGGATGTGTCGGAGCGCCTCATCTCGCAGGGCGCAATCCCGGTGGGCGACACGCCAGAACAGTTCGCGGCCTACATCAAGGCTGAGAATGAGAAATGGGGCGCAGTAGTGCGCGCGGCCAATATCAAGGTAGATTGAATTGACATCAAGCAACACCAACCAAGGGGAGTGACATGGCAAGCAAAGCAGCAGGCAAGGCAGTCAAGAAAAAAGCAAACGGTGCGGTAACGCGCGTGGCAAAAAGTGCAACAAAGAGCGCAGCAAAAACCGCAGTAAAAACCGCAGTAAAGCGCGCGGCCAAGAATTCGGCAGGCAACCAAGGCGCAGCAAAACGCGCTGTCCCCAGCCAGGGATTTCTCGACGGCGTAGCGATGCGCAGCAAAGTGCTCGGCCCGGACTACGTGGCCGGCGCATTCAACAACTCCGACGATATCAACCGCCCGTTTCAGGAAATCGCCACCGAGATGGCGTGGGGCAAAGTGTGGACCCGCCCCGGTCTCACACTGCGCGAGCGCAGCCTGCTCACGCTCGCGATCTGCATTGCCTTGAACCGTCCGGCCGAAGTGCGCATCCATCTGCGCGGCGCGGTCCGCAACGGCGTCACGCGCGTCGAACTGCGCGAACTGATCCTGCACGCCTTCCTCTATTGCGGCGGCCCAGCGGCGTTGGATGCTTACAAGACCGTGCGTGAGGCGTGGCCGGCGATTGAAGCGGCAGAGAAGCGATTGGCGGCCAAGACGGGGAAGAAGCCCGCCAAGAAAGCCGCGAAAAAGTCGCCGAAGAAGTAGACATTAAGGGGGGCGGTGGCCCAGTCTTTTTCCTGGAAAGCTATTCGAACCGTGTCCCTTTAACAATCGCTTGAATCAATCGTTACGTCTGGCGACTTACTTGCATCCGGGGCTGCGATAGAAATTTGTCAACGGCGGGATAGGACATGAAAATCCGCTATGAAGCGACCGGCTTCAGAGTAACTTCAGAGTAGTTTGCGTCCGTTGTCTCACATCGGGCTTTGCCTAATTTTGGAGTGGCGCATCCGCCTCAATATCCAGAATCGCGTTACGTTACGACGGCAATGCTGCGCATGTCAGTGGAGCGATGTGCTGACCCAAAGGCCGTGCTATGACCGGGGGCGTTTGATACGCATCTGTGTGGCTTTTGATGCTTTTTTCACTGGCGCAATCCCCGCCATCGCGCCCAGCACTTCGGCAGTAGACGCCGTGTCTTCCAGCGCCAGGCCCTGCGCCATCGCCGCGTTGTAGACCGGCACGCAGGCCGAGAACAGCGGCGTTGGGCAGTTGACGGACTTGGCCATGTCGCCGATCACCTGCATGTCTTTTTGCCAGACTTCGATCTTCATGGTTGGCGGTGTGTATTTGCGCTCGACCATGAAGGGCATGCGCAGGCGCATCACGCCGGTGCCGAGCACGGGGCTTTGGCCGAACAGTTTGAGCATCTCGCGCGGGTCGAGGCCCATTTTGCGCGCCAGCGTGACGGACTCGGCGTAGGCGACGTTATAAATCGCGACCAGATGATTGGCGGAGAATTTGAGTTTGGTGCCGTTGCCGAATGCGCCGACGTTGGGCAGGTTGTCAGTGAAGGCTTTGAGCACTGGCAGGGCGCGCTTGCAGGCGGCGCGCTCGCCCGAGAGAAAGATGGTCCAGGTGCGGTCTTTCATGCGTGCTGCGGTGCCGCTGATGGGGCAGTCGAGCACGGTGAAGCCGGCTGGTTGCAGCTGCGCCGCCGCCTGTTCTTTGTCGGCGATGGGCAGGGTGCTGGTTTCGATCACGATGCGGCGGGACTTGCTGGCTTTGCTGCTGCTTTTGTCTGCTTTGCCGCTTGCCCCCGCACGGGGCGCGCTCGCCAGTTCCTGCGCGACGGCTTTGAGCGCGGCGCCGCTCGCCAGCGACACGAGGAGGATGTCCGCCGATCGCGCCCCTGCGGCGGCAGATGCGAGCGGCCGGCCGCCGCATTTGGCCAGCCGTTTGCGCGCGGCAGCGGCGGGGTCGTAGCCGGTCACGTCATGGCCGTGTGCGCGCAAGGTCTCGGCCATCATGCCGCCCATGATGCCCAGACCGATGACGCCAATAGTGGAAGTGGTTTGCATGTCTTGCCTCCTGATTATCAAGTGCTAAATAAGCGCTCAGTATAATGGGCACATTGATGGACACATCGCGGCAATGAAGTCTGGCCAAGACCCGGCGCGGTCCGTTTCGGTCCTCCTCTATCCGTATCTGTCACGCAACCCGCAGCGCGGCGGCTTAAAGAATCAAAGCGGAAAGACGACATCGTCCGGAAACTCGCTTCCACCAACGGTTTCATACGATTGTCAGCAGCACGGTGGATGGTTAATGATGGATTTTGAGAGGCGCAAACCCATGAACGGTTCCACTCCCTTGCATGCTGCCCCGAAAACTGCCGTGATGGGCGGTGGCGCGGTCGGCTGTTATTACGGCGGCCTGCTCGCGCGCGCCGGCGCGGATGTGACGCTGATCGGCCGGCCGGTCCATGTGGATGCGATCACGCGCGATGGCTTGTGGTTTGAAGGGCTGCATTTTCAGGAGCACATTGCCATGCGCGCCTCCACCGATGTGGCGGCCTGTGTTGGCGCTGAGTTGGTGTTGATGTGCGTGAAGACGCCCGCCACCGAAGCGGCGACGCGCGAGATTGCACCGTATCTTGCCCCCGGCGCGCTGGTGCTGAGCCTGCAAAACGGTGTCGAGAACGCGGCCAAGATTCGCAGCGAATGCGCCAACCCGGTGGCGGCAGCGGTGGTCTATGTCGGCTGCGCCATGAGCGGGCCGGGGCGCTTGAAACACACCGGGCGCGGCGATCTGGTGATTGGCTCGGATGCGCGGCAGGGGCAGGTGCCGGCTGAGCGGCTGCACGCGCTGGCGGGAGTGCTGGAGCGCGCAGGGGTGCCGTGCAAAGTGTCGGACAACATCGAGGGCGAGCTGTGGGGCAAGCTGTTGATTAACTGCGCCTGCAATGCGGTGTCAGCGTTGGGGAAGGCGCGCTACGGGCGCATGGTGGAGTTGCCCGAGACGCGCGAGCTGATGCAGGGCCTGGTGATGGAGGTGCTGGCGGTGGCCAAGGCGGCCGGCGTGGTGATGCCGCCGGGTGACTGGATCGAGATAGCCATCGGCCTGGCGCGTGGCATGGCGCAGACCACCTCATCGACCGCGCAAGATCTGGCGCGCGGCAAGAAGACCGAGATCGATCATCTCAATGGTGTGATCGTGCGGCGTGGTGCGGCGCTGGGCGTTGCGGTGCCGCTCAATAGCGCGCTCTACGGCTTGACCAAACTGCTCGAAGAGTCGGTTGCCGGGTGAGCGGCGTGCCCGCCGCGCGCGAGGCTGCGTCTGCGCGCTCCGTGGTGTGGCGCGGTTTCCGCTGATGCCAGTGGGTGTCCGCTACAGGCCCGCCGTGCGTCCGCTGTGTGCCCCCCGCCGTGCGCCCGCTGTGTGCCCCCGCTGTGCGCCCGCTGTGTGCCCGCTGTGTGCCGACGGCGTGCCGGCCCGGCGTACCTGCCGCGCCACGGGTCCCGCGCAATCAATCCTTAATTAATCCTTCGATCCGCGCCTTGATCTGCATGGCGAGGAACTTGGCGTAAATCCGGCACTGGGCAAAGCTGCCGGCGATGAACCACAGACCCGGCTGGCCGGTCCGCTTCCACATGTTGTTCAACTCCTGCTGCTCCTCGTCGATGCCCCACACCGGCCCGGCGCGCTCGGCAGTGGCGTCACCGAATAACTTGCGCACCAGCAGATCCATGCCTTTGTAGCCGGTGGCGAGCACTACCAGAGCGGCCGGCACTGTTTCACCGTTGCGCAGGTGCGCGCCGTTCGCGTCAAAGCGCTCGATGTCGGCAAATTGTCTGAGGCCGACCTTGCCCTCGACAATCATGTTCGAGCAGCCGACGTTGAAGTAGTAGCCGCCGCCGCGCGTGAGGTATTTGAACTGCCAGCCGTACACGTCTTCTTCATCGATCTTGAAACCGCGGCGCTTGAGATCGTCAATCAATTGCGTATCGAGTTCGGCTGCCTGCACTGCCATCAACTGGTGCGAATGGCGCGCCAGCGCCAGCGGCATTGAGGCGGCGATCATGTCGCAGTCGTCGGTGGGGATGCCTTCGCTATAGAGCGCATAGGGCAGTTGCGCGGCCGGTTCGATGTTGACAATCAACGTCGGGCTGCGCTGCATCAGGGTGACGCGCGCGCCGTTCGAGGCCAGGTCTTGCGCGATGTCGTGGCCGCTGGTGCCGGTGCCGATCACGATGACATCGCGGTCTTTCCATTCGGCCGCGTCGCTGTATTGACTCGAATGCATCACCTTGCCGCTGAAGTGTTTCAGCGCCGCTATCTCGGGCACATTGGGAATGCCGCTCACGCCGGTGGCCATCACCACATGGCGCGGCTGCATGGTGCGGGTGCTGCCATCTTCGCGCCGCACGGTGACGTTCCAGCGCCCGCTGCTGTCGTCGTAGCTGCCGCCGCTAAATTCGGTGCCGGTCCAGAAATTGAGTTCGAGACTTTCGACGTAGGTCTCAAACCAGTTGGCCAGCTTGTCCTTCGGGATATAACTCGGCCAGCTCGCCGGAAACGGCATGTAGGGCAGGTGATTGACCTGCACCTGATTGTGCAGCGTGAGTGCGTGATAGCGCGTGCGCCAGTTGTCACCGATGCGCGCTTCGCGGTCCACGATCAGCGTGTCCACATTCAAGTGGCGCAGGCGCGCCGCAATCGACAGGCCGGCGTGGCCGCCGCCAACGATCAGCACATCGGGGTCACGGTCGGTGTAGGCGGCGTCGGCGACGCGCCGGTCAAGCCAGTTCGGCCCCTGAAAATCGCGCGAGTACGACTCACCGCGCGGCCGGCGGCTGCCGGTGTTTTCTTCAAAGCCTTTGATCTCGTCTGCGGCGGTGAGCAGGGTCCAGGCTTGGTGTTGGCCATCGCTGCCGGCGTCCGGGTGCAAACGCAGCAGGCCCTGCGCGCGCAGGCCAGCGGTTTCGAAGCGGAAAAAAGCTTCGATGATTTCGGCACCGGCGCGGGTGACGCGGCGCGGCGGTGTGCGCTCGGTATCGATTTCAAAAAGGGTGGCGTGTGCCGCATCGCTTCCTGCGTTGCGCGCAGCGGCCCCCGCGCCGTGTGCGCGCAACGCCGCAGTGATGGGCTTGGCCCCACTGAAGGTCTGGACGTTCCAGGTCAGAGCCAGCAGATCGCGCCAATGCGCGTCCGGCCCGAACAAGGCTTCGAGAGCTGCGTTGTCTGATCCAGCCAGCGCGCGCTCGAAGGCTGCGAGCCAGTGGGTCACGGCGTCAGCCAGGCGTTCGTTTACTGCCATCAACATGGACTTTTCTCCAACAGGTTAGTTCTTGGAAACTGGCTCACACCAACGGTTTTGCCTTGATGCATTACCTAAACCCGCTTCCACCAACGCTTTGCGGGCGATGGCAGAAACCGGTTTTTAAGCTTGCTGAGGCTCAACCCTGTTTGGCTGCCTTCTTGACCGCTTTTTTCGCAGCTTTCTTTGCCGGCTTTTTCGCGGCCGGTTTGGCGGCGGACTTGACGGATTTTTTCGCCGCCGCATTGAGTGCCGGTGCGTCGTGCGTGCCGAAATCGGCTGGCGCCACGATCTCGATCAGCTCCATGTTTTTGGAGTGCGCGATTTCGCGATGCACGATGTTGGGCGGCTGCACAAAGCAATCACCGGCCTTCATTAAAAACTCGCCGACGCCTTCGTATTCAAAGCGCAGCCAGCCCTTGAGCACATAGACAAATTGCAGGTTGCACGCATGGCTGTGCCAGGCACCGTGCGGCGCTTTTTCGGGACGTGCGCGGATCACGTGCGCCACCACGCGGCCCTGCGAAGCCTTGATGATGCCGAGGTCGCGGTATTCGAAATACGCGCGCAAACCGCGCTGCTTGAAGCCGCCGTCAGCCGCACGGCTGACGGAGAAGCCGCGCGCGCGTGCCTTGGCGGCAGCGCTAAGCGGGGTGCGAGTGGTCGTGGCGGTGGCAGCAGCAGGGCGGGGCATGGTGTCTCCTGTTGGGGGGGGGATGATGTGGGGGTGTTGGAAGCCGGATGATTGTA
>JANOYK010000015.1:0-1582 GCA_031428855.1 Burkholderiales bacterium
GGTTGCTGTTGGCTGCTTCACCAGTCTGCTGCACCAGTCTGCTGCACCAGTCTGCTGCACCAGTCTGCTGCACCGGTCTGCTGCACCAGTCAACGCCGCCACCTTGCACCACCGGGCAACCGCTGCGCCGCCGACGTGCCACCCGCGCGCCACCGTCACGAAAGCCATCATGTCCGCACCGCTTCCTGCCACGTTCCTCAACGCTGCACGTACACCGCTGGCCGCGCAATTTGCGTCCGGCTCCGGCACAATCTTAGAGGCAACCTCAGCGCCAACCTCAAAACCCAGCCCAGCGCCAAACCCGGTTGAAGCAGCCATTGCGGCGTTCAATCAAGGCTGCTATTGCATTTCCCTCGACCGGCCCGCGCTGTTGGCGCATTTGAAAAACGATCTGGGCACTCTCGCATTACCAACTGATCTGTTCGAGACCCATCCGCATTTGTTCGCGCCGATGGCGGTGTTTGTGTCGCGCCAGCACCTCGATACGATGGCGCGCATCAGCGCCGCGATTGACGAGGCCGCGCAATTGCCGGCCTGGCGTGAGCGCGTGCTCGAATGGGCACCGCCGCTCGCGCGCCACACCCCCGGCCCGCGCGGCGGTTTGCTCGGCATCGACTTTCATCTCGGCCCGCACGGCCCGCAGGTGATCGAGGTCAACACCAACCCCGGCGGCATGCTGCTCAATGCGGCGCTGTGCCGCGCGCAGCGCGCCTGCTGCGGCGAGGTAGACCTGCTGGTGGCCGGCCCGCATGACGCGCACGCCGCCGGTGAGGCGATGTGGCGCATCTTTACCGAAGAGTGGCAATTGCAGCGCGGCAGTGCACCGCTCACCCGCATCGCGATTGTGGATGATGCGCCGGCGCAGCAATATCTGTATCCCGAGTTTCTGCTGTTCAAGGCGCTGTTTGAGCGGCACGGCGCGACGGCGCTGATTGCCGAACCGGGGCAGTTGATCCACCGTGATGGCGCGCTGTGGCTTGGTGATAGCGCAGAGCACGGTGGCGCGCGTATCGACATGGTGTACAACCGCCTGACCGATTTTGCGCAGGGCGCGCCAGCCAGCCGCGCCCTGCGCGCAGCCTATCTGGCCGGCCATGTGGTGCTGACGCCGCACCCGCAAGCGCACGCGCTCTACGCCGACAAACGCAACCTGGTGCTGCTGTCTGATGCGGCGGCGTTGCGCAGCCTCGGCGCGCGCGAGGCGTTGGTGCAAACCTTGGTGGCGGGCGTGCCGCGCACCGAGATTGTCAGCGCCGCCAACGCAGACCGCCTGTGGCGCACGCGGCGCGAATTGTTTTTCAAGCCGGCAGCAGGCTTTGGCAGCAAGGCCGCGTATCGCGGCGACAAATTAACGCGCCGGGTGTGGGACCAGATCATTGCGGGTGCTGGTGACGCTGGTATCGACGGTGCCGATGGTGTCGGTGCAACCAAGGTCAGTTACGTCGCGCAAGCACTGGTGCGGCCGAGCGAGCGCGTGGTGGGCAGCACCGAAGCTGCGCAGCCGCCGCGCACCCTCAAGCTCGATTTGCGCAACTACACCTACGCCGGCCGCGTCATCCTCACCGCAGCGCGCACCTGGCAG
>JANOYK010000016.1:0-2834 GCA_031428855.1 Burkholderiales bacterium
GGCTGGGTGTGCGACTGCTCCGGCGTCAACAGCTTCGTGCGCGATCAACTCAAGATCGGCCTGCACCAGGCGCTAGGCATCGACCGCTGGTGTATTTCCGATGTGCGCTTCAAACAAAAGCTGCCGGTCGAGCGCTGGACCTGGGTTGAAGCGCCGTTCAACGACAACCGCGCCGTGTGGCAGCACCTGATGGCCGACGATGTGTGGCGCATGGATTTTCAGATGGGGCCAGACACCGACCTCGACTACGTTAGCCGCCATGACGTCGCGGCTGAACGCATCCGCCGCCAGCTTGGTGCGAACGTCGAGTTCGAGTTGGTGTGGGTCGGGCCGTATTCCTACCGTGCGCAATTGATCGAAAAATTCCACGCAGGCCGCACCTTTTTTCTCGGTGACAGCGCCCACGCCATGAGCCCATTCGGCGCGCGCGGCGGCAACAGCGGCATCCAGGATGCCGACAACCTCGGCTGGAAACTCGCGCTGTTCCTGCAAGGCGGTGCGCCCGAATCCCTGCTCGACAGCTATCACGCCGAGCGCCGCCCGGCCGCGCAATTCAACATCATGACCACGCGCCGCACCGCGCGTTTTTTGCAGCCCGAATCCCCGGCCGAAAAAATCCTGCGCGACGCCGCCATCAGCCTCGCCAAGGAATACCCGTTCGCGCGCAACCTGTGCAACACCGGGCGGCTCTCAAACTCATTCATCTACAGCCAGCCGCCCTCGTCGCGCGCGCAAAAACACAAGGTACATGGCGTCCAGGTAGGTGAAGCCGTCCAGAACGTCGAAATCACCGTGCCCGACGGCCGGAGGATGGCTCTGGTAGACCTTTTCCGAGGCAATGCCTCGTTCATCGGCTTCTGGAGCGGCTCTCCAGCCACCCAGTCACCAGAAATCATCACGCTGGCCAACCAGTTGGTGGCCGATGGTCAAGGCGTGCCGTTACTGCGTATGCTCGAAGTCGATACCACCAGAACTGGCTTATCGACAGTGCGCGATCACGCGGGCAAGCTCGCGCGTGCGCTTGGTTTGCAACCGGGTAAACCGCTGTTCTGCCTGCTGCGCCCCGACATGCACCTGGCTGCGCGCATCGAGCAACCGAACGCCGCCAAAGTCAAAGCCGCACTGCGGCGCGCGCTGCAAGGCAGATCATGAAGACGGCCCCATGAAAACATCTCCATGAAAACCACCCTCAACTTCACCGACCATGACGCGTTTTACGAGCGCCTGATCGCGGCGCACCAAGGCCTCACTGACGAGCAAAGCGCGCAACTGAACGCACGCCTCGTGCTGCTGCTCGCCAACCAGCTCGGAGACGAGGCCTTGCTGGAGCAATGCATCGATGCGGCGCGCAAGCCGTTCGGCCCCTATACCGTGCCAAAAGAATAGAGAGACATGAAACGCAAGCGCATTTTCGTCAGCAGTGTGCAAAAGGAGTTCGCTGCCGAGCGAGTGGCCTTGCGCGACTATCTGCACAATGATCCGCTGTTGCGCCGGTTTTTCGAGGTGTTTTTGTTTGAAGATTTGCCGGCGTCAGACCGGCGGGCCGATGCAGTGTATTTGCGCCAGGTGGCGGCCTGTGATCTGTATCTGGGCTTGTTCGGTGGCGAATACGGGTTTGAGGATGATGCCGGGGTGTCGCCTACCGAGCGGGAGTTTGACCGGGCCACTGAGCGTGGCCGGCCACGGTTGATTTTTGTGAAAGGCGCAGACGACAAGGCCAAGCATCCAAAGATGCGGGCCTTGATTGGACGTGCTTCGCCGCAGTTGATCCGGCGCCGCTTTACGGATGCGGCCAGCCTGCTGCCCGCAGTGTATGCGTCGCTGGTGGCGTATCTGGAAGAGCACCGGCTGTTGCGTGACAGTCCATTCGATGCTTCACCGTGTACCGGCGCCACGTTGAAGGATCTGGATGGCCCGCGCATGAAGGCGTTCGTGCGCGATGCGCGGTCGGCGCGCGGCTTCCCGCTACGGGAGTCAGCCGGTGCGCGAGCCTTGTTGACGCACCTGAACCTGCTCGATGGGGAGGTGCCGTCAAATGCGGCAGTGTTGTTGTTTGGCAAGGCACCGCAGCGCTTCTTGCCGAGCTCGGAAATCAAGTGCGCACATTTTCATGGCACCGAGGTAGCCAAGCCGATTCCGTCGTATCAGGTGTACCGGGGCACGGCGTTTGAGTTGGTCGATCAGGCGGTCGACTTTGTGATGTCCAAGCTGGCACTGCAGGTGGGTACGCGGGCGCGCAGCAGCAAGGCACCGGTGTCGTACGAAATTCCGCGCGAGGTAGTGGCGGAAGGCATTGTCAATGCGGTGGCGCATCGCGATTACGCGAGCAACGGCAGCGTGCAGGTGATGCTGTTTGCCGACCGCTTGGAGATATGGAATCCGGGTGGCCTGCCTTCGTCACTCACGATTGAACTGCTGCACGCGCCGCATGGTTCGGTGCCGCACAACCCGCTCCTGGCCGAGCCGCTATATCAGACGCAGTACATCGAGCGCATGGGCACCGGCACGGGCGACATGATCCGGCGTTGCCGCGAAGCTGGGTTGCCCGAGCCGGAGTTTCGGGTGACGGATGGTTTTTCGGTGATTTTGCGGCGGCGTTCGGCTAAGGCAGCTTCGGTGAAAACTTCGGTGGAAACGTCAGGAAAAAGTTCGGGGAAAACGTCGGGGAAAACGTCGGGGAAAACGTCGGGGAAAACGTCGGGGAAAACGTCGGGGAAAACGTCGGGGAAAATTTTGGATGTGATACGGTTAAACCCGCAAGTCACTATTCCAGAATTGGCTTTACAAATTGGTGTGAGCTCCCGTTCTGTTGAACGAAATTTACAAAATTTGCA
>JANOYK010000017.1:0-2185 GCA_031428855.1 Burkholderiales bacterium
CGACTGGCTGGCACGGGCGCTGACGCCGCCCTCGGCGCGCCTCGCCATGCAGCGCCAGCACCTGATGCACGCAGGGACCCGCCTGCACGCGGCGCTGCACACCGCGCTCACGGCGCAGCGCACCCGCGCGGCGCACGCACAGGCGCGCTTGCGCGCACCTGACCTCGCGCGCCATCAACTGCAACTAGTGCATGCCCGCAAACGCTTGGCAGGAGCGGCTCTTGGCCGGGTACGTGCCTGTAACGCGCTGCTGGAGCGGTTCTCCGGGGCATTGCATATGCTGAATCCGCAGCAAGTGCTCGAACGCGGCTTTGCCATCGTGCTGGACCGGCAAGGTGGCGTGGTGCGCGACAGCGCGACGCTGGCGGCAGGAACCGGCCTGACGCTGCGGCTGGCGCGCGGCACTGCGGCGGTGACGGTGGACACGGTGCCGCCGCCGCCCGCGCCGCGCCGCACACTGCCCTAAAATGCGCGGCAGCGGCCTTGCCGTTGTGAAATATCCGGTTTCACTCGCATCTGAAGCGCATTTCAAGCGCATCTGAATCGCACCGGTTGCACCTGAACCGGCCCGACCTTTTGACCACCCCGCACGGAGAACCCACATGGAACACAAACTGCCAGTCCTGCCTTACGCCCTCGACGCTCTCGCACCGCATCTGTCGAAGGAAACGCTTGAGTTTCACTATGGCAAGCATCACCAGACCTATGTCACCAATTTGAACAATCTGATCAAAGGCACCGAGTTTGAAAATCTCGACCTCGAAGCGATTGTCAAAAAATCATCCGGCGGCATGTTCAACAACGCCGCGCAGATCTGGAACCACACGTTTTACTGGATGGGCCTGAAACCGGCCGGCGGCGGTGAACCTTCCGGCGCGCTGGCAGAGGCGATCAACAAGAAATGGGGATCGTTCGCCAAGTTCAAGGAAGAGTTCAACAAGTGCGCGGTCGGCACCTTTGGTTCGGGCTGGGCCTGGCTGGTCAAAAAAGCCGATGGCTCGCTTGATCTGGTCTCGACCTCCAATGCCGCAACGCCACTGACCGGCGCCGACAAGGCGCTGCTGACCTGCGATGTGTGGGAACATGCTTATTACATCGACTACCGCAACGCGCGGCCGAAATATCTGGAAGGTTTTTGGAATCTGGTCAATTGGGATTTTGTGAGCAAAAATCTGGGCTGACCTGCAGTCCGCCTTGACTGCCGCTGACAGTCAAGGCGCTTATCGCCGTAACACACAGGAGGACACATCATGGGCGTGATTTTTCAATCGCTGGGCCGTTCGGTAGTGGCGGGCGTGGTGCTGCTGGCAGCACTGATTGCCGTGTTTGGCAACATCAAGATGGGTCACGCCTGGGGTACCTTCTTGATGCGCTGGCTGCATGTGATGTGCGGTGTGATGTGGGTGGGGTTGCTGTGGTATTTCAATTTTGTGCAGATTCCGTCGATGCCGAAAATTCCGGATGAGCAAAAGCCGGCGGTATCGAAAGTGATTGCACCTGCCGCGCTGTTCTGGTTCCGCTGGGCTGCGCTGGCCACCGTGGTGACCGGCCTGCTGCTGTCGTTCATGAGCGGTTCGATTGGTCTTGCGCTGATGCTGCAAAAGCCGTTTGTCGCCATCGGCATCGGCATGTGGATTGCGCTGTTGATGGCGTTCAACGTCTGGTTCATCATCTGGCCGGCCCAGCAAAAGGCGCTGGGCATGGTGGTGGTGGAGGCCGCGGCAAAAGCGGCGGCGGCGCGCATCGCCATGCTGACCTCGCGCTTTAACACCATGCTGTCGATTCCGATGCTGTACTGCATGGTGGCGCAGCAAAACGGCGGGTTGTGACAGCGTTTTGCCGCATCCTAAAAAAGGGGCCGCGCGGCCCCTTTTTTAATGGTGTGCGTTTTAATGGTGTGCGGTATGCTGCCTTGCCTGCCCCATGTTTACCCCATGTTTACCCTTGGACGGTTGCGTGACCACCGTCTGACTCTGATCCGTGTCCATGTCTCCGATGGTTGCCGATGCTCAGCGCTGAACAAAACCAACGCCTTACCCGCACCGGTGCAGATACGCCGGGCGGCAAGCTGTTGCGCCAGTATTGGCAGCCGGTCGCGCTGGTGGAAGAACTCGATGGCGCGCGCCCGGTGCGGCCGGTGCGCGTGCTGGGGCTTGACCTGGTGCTGTTCAAAGACACGGCGGGC
>JANOYK010000018.1:0-6278 GCA_031428855.1 Burkholderiales bacterium
GGGTTGGCGCTTGACCGCCTGCAACGCCTCAATGCCGTCGCCGGCGTAGTCGGCGCGGTAGCCGAGCTTGCCCAGCATCAGCGTGACCAGGCGCAGGTTGACGGCGTTGTCTTCGGCCACCAGCAGGCGCATGCGCGCGCGGCGGGTGCGCTCGGCATCCGGCAGGGCGGTGCGCAAGCGTTTTTCGGCGGCGCGGGTGTGGCCGGTCAGGGCGGCGCTCAGGCCCTCGAACAGCAGCGATTGGCGCAGCGGCTTGGTGATGCGCGCGGCAAACAATTTTTCACCGCCGGCCGGCTCGCTCACCACATCCGACGATGAGAATAGGATCAGCGGCAGGCGCGCATGCGCGGCCAGCTTGCGGGTGGCGTGGGCCAGATCGATGCCGTCCATGCCGGGCATGTGATAGTCGAAAATCGCGGCATCGAAGGTCTTGCCCGATTGCAGAATCTCGAGCGCGGCCGGGCCGGAAGAGGCGGTCTCGCAGGTGAGGCCCCAGCGCTGCACCACCACGCCCAGAATATTGAGCGCAGTAGCGTTGTCGTCAACCAGCAGCAGATGCTTGCCTTGAATCGCAAACTGGCCCGACTGCGAGAAGTGCACCGTCGGGGCCGGCCCGGCGCGGGTGCGCAGGGTGAAGACAAAGCGCGAACCGCAGCCAGCTTCGCTGGTCACACCGATGGTGCCGCCCATCAGGCCGACCAGACGCATGCAGATCGACAGGCCGAGGCCGGTGCCGCCGTATTTGCGCGCAGTGCTGGCGTCAGCCTGGTAAAACGGCGCAAACAGCCCGGCCTGTTGTGTGGCAGACATGCCGATGCCGGTGTCCTGCACCGAGACTTCCAGTTCCAGATCAGCCGCCGCGCCGGACTTGCGTGCGACGCGCACGAAGATTTCGCCATGCTCGGTGAACTTGACGCCGTTGTTGATAAGGTTGACCAGCACCTGGCGCAGGCGCGTGACATCGCCTTCGATCCAGGCCGGCACATCGTTCTCGACCAGATACAGCAGGTCGAGGCTGCGGTGCTGTGCAGCGGGTGCCACCATGCTCAGGGCATCTTCGATACAGCGCACCAACTCAAATGGCTGGGTTTCCAGATCCATCTTGCCCGATTCGAGTTTGGAAAAATCGAGCACGTCGTTGATGATGGTAAGCAGGGTGCTGCCGCTGACGCGGATGGTCTCGACATATTCGCGCTGCTCGGACGTGAGCGGCGTGTCGAGCAACAGGCCGGTCATGCCGATCACGCCATTCATCGGCGTGCGGATTTCGTGGCTCATGCTGGCAAGAAATGCCGACTTGGCCTGGCTGGCCGCATCGGCGCGCGCGGTTTCTGCATGCAGATGGTGCAGGGTGCGGCGCAGGGCCGCCAGCGGCAACTGCCGCACCGCCCAAAACAGCAGCAGCGCCAACAGCAGTGACGCCGCGGCAGCCCACGCGGTCTGCCACAACACCGGGCGCAGGCTGGCGGAGATTTCGACCGTGCCGGCCTGCTGGCCGAAGTCGTATAGCGGCGCGCTCTGCTGCATCAGCGGCGCGGGCAGGCTGGCGCGGCGCTCGGCGGCCACCGCGCCGTTGACATCAAGCACGCGCGCGGCGTAGTCAAGCTTATGGTGGACCGATGCATTGAGTGCCTCGCGCAAGCCCGCCTGGCTGAATGGCCACAGCAGCGGATCCTGGTTGATGATGAGGTTGATGTGGCGCGCGCGCGTCAGCGCCTCGACGCGCAAATCGGACTCGATCTGGTCGCGCCCGAGCGTATAGGTGATGGCCGGCAGGCTCACCGCCACGACGGCGCAGAACACCGCGCTGATGACGGTGATGGCGCGCAGCGACAGACTGGCGGCGGACGGGGCTGCCGGGGTGGTGTTGGGCGGCGGCATGGTTTAGCTGCCCGTGAAGCCGCCCACCCAGCAGCCATGGGCCGTGAGGATGCGCGCGCCTTCGGGCGATTGCACGAAGCTGATGAAGCGTTTGGTGGCGGGCGTGGCCAGCTTGCTGGTCACAATAAACAGCCGCTTGTAATACGGATAGCGCCCGCTGCGGATCGCCTCCACACTCGGCGGCAGACCCGCCAGCGTCAGCGCCTTGAGCGGCAGGCGGCCCGCCGCGATCTGCGCCAGTGTGACGGTGCCAATGGCACCGGGCAGGCGCACGATGGCCGCGGCGGCATCCTCGTCGTTGATCGCCACGAACATACCGGGGCGCGCCAGCGCTGCATCAAGCGCCTGCGCCATTGATGGCGAGAAGCTGGCCAGCATGCGGCTGTCGGTGTCGTCGCGGCTGCGCAGTACCACGCGCACGCGATTGCCGTCGGGCCAGGCCGCGCTGGTACCGGCGTAATGGGTGGCGAGTTGCGCAAACGTGATATCGCTGACCGGATTGGCGGCGGGCACGGCGACGGCCAGCGGTGTGCGGGCAAACTCGATCTCTGCCAGGCCGCTGGCGCGCTCCTGACCGGTGAGCGGGCGCCCCGCCAGCGCCAGATCAATCGCGCCCGCGCTGAGCGCCTTGATCCCGCCTTGGGTGCCCAGTGCCTGGTTGACGATGATGTTGTCTTGCGGGTGTTGCTGCTCATACGCCGCTGCGAGCAAGCGCATCAGCGCGGTGGCCGCACCAGAGCCGCCGATCCACACCGTGTCAGCACGCGCCGGTGCCGCTAACGCCGCCAGTCCTGCCACGACCGCAGCGATCAACATCACGCGCCACTTATGCAAGCGGTACACCGGCATCTGCGTTACCCCTTGTTTACTGACGTCAATGAGAAGCGGCGATTTTAGGTGATCGGCCAGCGTGCTGCCACCCTCAAGAGTGCCAACACTCTTGAGGGTGTCAATTTTCGCCAAACCCCAAGGGAAATGGAATATATTCAAACTATGGCCTGATCGATCCAATAAAATGGGCCGCCCGGTAAAGCTGCGCCGCTACGTGGCCCCATTGGCCTCACCCAAATCATCGCAGCGTGGTGCCGAAAAAAATCATGCGCCGGCTTGTATTTACACGTATCCCTTGTCTGTGTAGGCTTTTTGAAAGGTTTTCTTGATGTTTTCTGTCAAATCATCAAATGGGAGTCTCATCCGTGCCAGCCTGATCGGGCTGGCAGCCCTGATTGGCGCAGGCCCGGCCATGGCGCAATCTGACTCCGCGCGCATCCGCGATCTGGAGCGCCGTCTGGAACAAAGCATCAAGCTGATTGAAGACTTATCGACCAAGGTCAAGCGGCTTGAAGCGGGCACGGCACCGGCCGCCGCCTCTGCGCCAGCGTCTGCCGCAGGCAGCACTGCGGCAGCGCCCGCTGCATCGGCTGCACCGGCGGCATCGGCTGCACAAATCGCCAGCCAGCAGGCGCGCATTGACAGCCTCGAATTGAGCGTCTCGCAGTTGGGGGCCACCGCTGCCAGCAACACGGTGCTTGGCATCCCGCTGCATGGTTTTGCCGATGTGGGCGGCGGGGTCGCCAAGGGGATTGGCGGTGCCGCCGGCAAAGGCTTCTCGGTCGGCTCCATGAGTCTGTATCTCACGCCGCAATTTTCCAGCCGCGTCAAAGGTCTGGCTGAGCTGGTGTTTGAAATCGGCCGCGACGGCGCGCTCGCCACTGATCTGGAGCGGTTGCAGTTGGGCTATACCTTCAACGACAACGCCACCCTGTGGATGGGCCGGGTGCATACCCCCTACGGCTACTGGAACACCGCGTTTCACCACGGCCAGCAAATCGCCACCTCATTGCGGCGGCCCCAGTTCATCGATTTTGAGGACAAGGGTGGCATCCTGCCTGCGCACATGGTCGGCCCCTGGCTGACCGGCTCGGTGCCCTCCCAATCGGGCAAATGGCGCTATGACCTGTTTGCCGGCAACAGCCCGCGAATTGATCTTGATGCCAACCAGACCCCCGGCAGCGGCACGCTGAACCAAAACAATGCCGGCTCCACCAACCACTACCTGATGCAGGGTTTCAACACTTCGTATCAGTGGCGCAACGGCCTGCGCTTAGGTCTGCATGGCCTGCGCGCCAATGTGCGCGACAACTCCCTTGCGCCCAGCACGGCCGGCCTGCGCATGCTTGGCGGCTACGCGGTGTACGACGCCGATGACTGGGAAGTCATCGCCGAGTATTACGGCTTTCGCAATACCAATCTGATTAGCACCACCGGCGCGCCGCTGGGCACCTTCAGCAGTTCGGCCGGCTTTGTGCAGGCGGGCAAGAACTTCGGGCTGTGGACGCCTTACGTGCGCGCCGAGCGCACCGTGCTCAATCAGAACGACCTGTATTTCGCGCAGCAGGCCTCGGGCCGCTCGTATGGGCGCGGTGCCATCGGCCTGCGCTACGATCTTGACCCGAAAGCCGCTGTGAAATTCGAGTTGTCGAGCACGCGCCAGAGTGTGGCGGGCACACCGAACTCGACCGACCTGCGCCTCCAATACTCGATTCGCTTCTAGGGAGAACCGCATGAACGTCGCATTCTCCCCTCGCAATACCGGCGCTGCCGGTCGACCACAGACGCCGCTGCGCGCGCCCGGTTTGTTGTCCGGCCTGCTGCTTGGCGCACTGATCGCGCCGGTTGCGGCGGCGGCCGATGTGTTTGTCATCACTCACCCCGGCACCGACATCAGCGCAGCCGATGTGCGCGAAGTGTTCCTCGGCGACAAACAATTTGCCGGTGTGGTCAAGCTGGTGCCGGTCGACAACGCGGCGGTGCAACCTGATTTTTTGACCAAGGTGGTCAAGTTCGATGCTGCCAAATATGCGGCCGCGTGGACCAAAAAATCGTTTCGCGATGGATTGAATCCGCCGGCCACGCGCGGCAGTGACGCCGAGACCGTGGCCTATGTGCGCCAGACGCCCGGCGCCATTGGTTACGTCAGCACCAGCCCGCCGGGCAATGTGAAGCTGGTGCAGAAGTTCTAGCACACGCCCGGGCGCGTGCCGCACCGTGTAGCGAGTCAACCGGGTAACCGGCCAGCAAACCAACAAATCACGCGGCGAACAAACCAACCAAACCAAACGGCCGGCCCATCGACACCCTGTTCCGCATCAAATCCCTGAACGCGCGCATCATCCTGCAATTTTGGTGATCGTGGTGCCGCTGGCGCTGGTGCTGATTTATCAGGCCGCCGCCGATTACCGGCGCACCGCCCAGCTGGAGCAATACGCGCAGGAACGCGGTGCGATGATGGCCGTGCGCGACGCCTACAAACGGTTTGTCGAGGGCGTGGTGGATGCGGTCGATTCGGGCGCGTTGAGTTCGGGCGCGCGTCAGGCGCTGACCGATGCGCAGACGCGTTTGCCGCAGCTTGATGGCCTGGCCGCAGAGCAGGGCACAGCGGCACTGCGTCAGCGTCTGGGCAAACTGAACGGCGCAATCGGTGCCAATGCTGCCATCGCGGTATTGCTGCCGCTGCGGCGCGCCATCAACGAAACCGATATGGAAATTTCCAAAATGGCGCTGGTGGCGGAGGCGCGCGAGCGCGAAGTGATTGCCGCCAGCATCGAAGCCGCGCAACAACAGATCTACATCGTTGCCACAGCGCTCGCCGCCACCCTGCTCATCACGGCGCTGTTTGTATTTTTCATGATCCGCCAGATCACCCAGCCGCTGGCCTATGCCGAGCGCATTGCCAACCGGATCGCCTCGGGTGAAATCCGGCGCAGTATCGGGATTGATCCGGAGCGCGACCTGGGCAATCTGCTGCACTCGCTGCAAACCATGAACACGAGTTTGTATCAGGTATTGGACCATGCCAAATCGGCGTCAACCGCAGTGACCGGTTTCGCCGGTGATCTGCACGCGGGCAATCAGGAACAGGAGACGCGCAACGGGGAGCAGGCCGCCGTTGAAGCAGTGCGGGCCGGTTGAGACAGCCGGCGCTCTTGCAACGCCCGGTTGACTCGATGCCGCGGCATTCTTCCGCTCACGGTTTTCGTGTTCATGGCGTCATTTTAGTGGCGTGGCCTTCAGACCTTCGGCCCGCAAGCTTGCCCGCTCAACGCGTTTAAGATGCCGCTGATGAACGCCTCCCTCGCCCCCTTTGACCAAGACGTGCTCCCCGCCGGCATCCGCGCGCGCTTCGTACCCGGCATCAACGGTCTCTCCATGCACGTGCTCGAAGCGGGCTTTGAGGCCGCACCGGGTCAAACCAAACGGCCTTGCGTATTGCTGTTGCACGGCTTCCCCGAGTTGGCCTATAGCTGGCGCAAGGTGATGCTGCCGCTCGCGCAAGCGGGTTATCACGTGATCGCACCCGACCAGCGCGGTTATGGCCGCACCACCGGTTGGGATGG
>JANOYK010000019.1:0-2247 GCA_031428855.1 Burkholderiales bacterium
CCCAACCAACACGACTATGACCAACTGGTGTCGATCTACAGCGTAAGCTACCGCGTGCCGCTGTACCGCTTTGACGGCGCGGTCGATGCGTTCTACGCCAAGTCCTCGGTCAGCTCCGGCACCAGCGCCACCGTGGCCGGCCCGCTCACATTCACCGGCAAGGGCAATATTCTTGGCCTGCGGTTTAACCAGTATCTGGCGCGCCGCGGTGAATATACCCATCAGATCACCTACGGCTTCGACTACAAGGCATTTGAAAACAACTGCGCCCTCGGCACCTTCGGCGCAGCCGGTTGCGGCCCGGCGGCGTTCCCCATCACCGTCCACCCGTTCTCGGTCACTTACGGCGGTGGCTGGGCTGGCCTGGGGCAGCAAACCAATTTCTCGGTCAGCGGCGCGGCCAACTGGGGCTGGGGGCAGAATGGCCTCGATGCCCACTTTGCCGCCGTGCGCCCGGCGGCGGCGGGCGCAGCCTTGGGCGGGGCCAGCGCCCATTTCAGCGTCTTCAAGGCCAACCTCTCGCACGCGCGCGTGCTGCCGGGCGACCTGCAACTGCGCGCCAGCGTGGCCGGGCAGTGGACC
This sequence comes from Burkholderiales bacterium, assembly GCA_031428855.1. Classification (GTDB taxonomy): domain Bacteria; phylum Pseudomonadota; class Gammaproteobacteria; order Burkholderiales; family JAEUOS01; genus CANJDH01. The sequence continues at coordinate 583 of JANOYK010000019.1, forward strand.
CCGCAGGCGCTCGTTTCGCAAGAGCAGTTTGGCCTGGCCGGATCAAGCTCGGTGCGCGGGTTTCAGGAGCGCGAGTTCGCACGTGATCGCGGTCTCTACGCCAACCTTGAGCTCTACGGCCCGGACTGGGGTGACAAAGTGCTGGCCGGTGCCAACCTGCGCATGCTGGTGTTTTATGACACGGCGCGCGGCTATCAATTCCGGTTGCCGGGCGACGCCGACCAGCGCTTGGCGATTGCCAGCGTTGGCTTTGGCGTGCGCTTCAACCTCGGCAAAAATCTGAGTCTGCGCGCCGACTATGCGCGCGTCACCGATGTGCGCGTGATGAACGCGACTTCAAGCCAGGTCAAGGGCGATGCGCGCGGGCATTTTTCGCTCGCGCTCAATTTCTGAACCTGGTTTTTTGACGTGTTGCGGGCCGCGCCGGTAGGCGCGCTGCGCCAAGACCCGCTCCAGCCAAGGTTTTGCGCGCAGAGCCGGCCTAAGAGCCGCCTGTACCAAGAGTTTCAGCCCGCACCGTAATTGAACATTCAGCGTTCATTTGGCTGATTTACCGGCCCACTCCGTTTATTTTCAGAAATTGTGACTTTGGTCACACCAAAATGGGCATTCGGCCCCTACGGCCTATGGTCAGCCTGCGTCCAATTCGCGATAATCGCGCGTAGGGTGAGTAATTGAATTGTTTGAACGGATAGGCATTTGTCCGATTCGTGCTGTCTCGCGACCGCTGCTGCTGCAATCGCAAAAAATGATGTACAGGAGTTAGCCATGACCAGAAAATCACCACCCCTCTGTCATCTTCCTGGGCCTAGTGCCACGCGATTTTCGACCCGGCTCAAGGTGCATGCTCTCGCGGTGGCGAGCGCGTTCGGCAGCGTCGCCACCGCCCTCACAGTTGGCATGAGCGGCGGCATGAGCGGCGGCGCGCTTGCCAACCCCACCGGCGCGCAACTGGTCAACGGCCAGGCCACCTTCAACACGGCTGGCAACACGCTCACCATCACCAACAGCCCGGGCGCAGTCATCAACTGGCAGAGTTTCTCGATCGGCACCTCCGAGATCACCAGGTTTCAGCAGCAGTCCGCCTCCAGTGCCGTGCTCAACCGCGTCGTCGGCGCTGACCCCTCCTCCATCCTCGGGCAGTTGCAGTCGAACGGCAAAGTCTTTCTCATCAACCCCAATGGCATCGTGTTTGGCCAAGGCTCACGGATTGACGTGGCCGGCTTCGCCGCCTCCACCGCCCACATCAGCAACGCCGATTTTGCGGCCGGCAAACTCAAGTTTCAAGCCGGCCCGGTGCAGGGCAACATCACCAATCACGGCACCATCACTGCCGCCTCGGGCGGCACCATTGTGCTGATTGGCAAAGACGTTTCCAACCAGGGCATCATCCAGGCCCCGAATGGCCAGATCGTGCTTGCGGCGGGCCAGTCGATTGAAGTCGTCGACACCGCCACGCCGGGCGTCAAAGTGGTGTTCACCGCCAGTGCCGGCACGGCCGAAAATCTTGGCACCCTGGCCGCACAAAACGTCAACCTGGCCGGCGCGCTGTTGCGCAACAAAGGCATCATCAACGCCAACCAGGTCAGCCGCGATGCGCAAGGCCGCGTCGTGCTCTCAGCCACCAAAAGCGTCTCGCTCGAATCAGGCAGCAGCATCACCGCC
>JANOYK010000020.1:0-2234 GCA_031428855.1 Burkholderiales bacterium
TGCACCACAAAGCAGCCGCTGCATTTGGTGCAGGGTGTCAGCGTCAGCATGCCGGCATCAAAGAATTTGAGCAGACGCCAGGCGCGCGTAATCGACAGCACCTCGGGCATGCCAAACTGCACAATGTGTTCGCGGTACATCCGGTAGGCGCGGATCATGCCCTCCACTTCATCGAGTTCGCTGCCGTTAATCAACGCTTGATACAGATTCATGTAGAGCGAGGCGTGAACATTCGGCTGCCACGTCATGAACCAGTCAGTGGAAAACGGCAGCATGCCTTTGGGCGGAGAGGTGTGGCGCATCTCCTTGTAGAGCTTGAGCAGGCGCTCACGCGACAACGCCGTTTCGGTTTCGAGCACCTGCAGGCGCGCGCCCAGCTCGATCAACTCGGAGGCAACCCGGATTGCACGCGCCTCGCCCATCACGGTTTTGGATTTTTTCATGCTGTCACCTGCGCCGATTGGCCCGCCATCAGGATGGCTGCGTGCATGCGCCCGGCCGGACGGCCATCGCGCGAATGAGACAGGAGCAGATTCCACACCATGCTGTCGTCGAAGCGGAAGCGGCACATCAGCATGCTCGCGCCGGCCACCTTGAGCACCTGGCCCGGCGTGAGCGAGGCCACCACATCGGCAACCTGCTCCGACAGGCCCAGCCGCAGCAAGGCTTCAGGGCGGTCGGCGCGGATCAGGTTTTGCGCCAGCATCAAATAGGAAAGATTGGCTTCGCGGATTTCTTCAGCCAAGTGTTCAAGTTTCATGATGAGCCTCCGTTATCGTGGTTGACTGGTTTGAAATCCAGTGACGCCATGTTCCGCTCGGTTGCCAAATCCATGAATCAGAAGCGCACTGATAAACCCGTCCGAAATTGCGTGCTGCATGACGTTGGCAAGAGGGTGGACAACCGCACCGGCACAAACCGGTGCGGCAAGTGCGGCGCGCAGACCGGCGCTGTCAGGCGGCTTCCTACACTGGCTTCCGCTGTTTCTGCATTGCTTCATGCAATTGTTGTGAAGGAACCTCCAAGGCCTTGATTTGGCATCACCCTCGCCGCGCCGGCCGCATCCGGCCCAAACCCGGTCCAAACGTGCTGCGGCACCCAACCGGCCCGGCGCAAGCTGCTCTGGCGCGTGCCGCCCGGCGTTGCAACGCCTGAATACGGCTGCCTGAGGGCGCTTATTCGGTCGATGCCCGCTGGCGCGGCCCTGATAACTTGAGTGGGCATGCAGATTCGGCAGCGCACCCCACCTAAAGGAAAACCGACATGCCCCAAATTATCAATACCAATATTGGCTCGCTCAATGCCCAGCGGCACCTGAACAGCTCGCAAGGTGCGGCAAGCACCGCGATGCAGCGCTTGTCGTCCGGCCTGCGCATCAACAGTGCCAAGGACGACGCCGCCGGCCTCGCCATCGCCGAGCGTTTTACGGCCCAGATCAAGGGCCTCAATCAGGCCACCCGCAATGCCAATGACGCTATTTCACTGGCGCAAACGGCTGAAAGCGCGATGACTTCAGTGTCCGACAACCTGCAGCGCATCCGCGAGCTGGCGGTGCAATCGGCCAACGCCACCAACAGCACCAGCGACCGTGCCGCGCTCCAGACCGAGGTCACCCAGCTCAAGTCCGAGATCGACCGCGTCGCCAATCAGACCAGCTTCAACGGCACCAAGCTGCTCGACGGCTCGTTCACCTCGGCCCTGTTCCAGGTCGGGGCCAACGCCGGCGAAACCATCAGCGTCTCCGGACTCCAGAATTCCACCATTGCCGCACTCGGCTCGGTGACGGCTGCTTCGACCCAATCGACGGTGGTCTCAAGCCTGACCGCCACTGTCGCGGCAGCCGGTTCGCTCACCGTCAATGGCACCGACATCGGCGCTTTGGCCGCCGTTGGCACCAGTCAAGAACGTGCCGCGCAAGTGGTCGATGCCGTCAACAAAATTGCCAGCACCACCAATGTCAATGCCTATCTCGATTCGGCCACCGGCCGCATCGTCATGACCTCGAACGCCGACATCACCTTGGGCGGCACCGACGACAGCACTCTGACCGGCTTCGATGGCGCGGGCGCGCAATCGGCCACTGCCGCCACCACCACCGGCCTGACCACACTCGACATCTCGTCTTACGCCGGCGCTTCGCAAGCGATCACGCAGGTAGACAGCGCCCTGCAGCAGATGAACACCTCGCGTGCCAACCTCGGTGCATTGCAGTCGCGCTTCACCTCGACCGTCGC
>JANOYK010000021.1:0-1821 GCA_031428855.1 Burkholderiales bacterium
TTCGACGAGAACACGCTGATTTTGACCTGTGACGTGTTGGAGCCGTCCACCGGCAAGGGTTACGACCGCGACCCGCGCTCGCTCGCCAAGCGCGGCATGGCGCACCTCAAATCGTCCGGCATTGGCGATGACGCCTTCTTCGGCCCGGAGCCAGAGTTTTTTGTGTTTGACTCGGTCGCCTGGAATGTCGACATGTCCGGCTCATCGTGCAAGGTGTGGTCGGTTGAGGCGGCATGGGACGGCGACCAGCGCAATGACGGTGGCGGCAATCAGGGCCACCGCGCGCCGGTCAAGGGCGGTTATTTCCCGGTGCCGCCGCAAGACACGCTGCAAGACATGCGCTCGGAAATGTGCATTCTGCTGGAGCAGCAGGGCGTTGAGGTTGAAGTGCATCACCATGAAGTCGCGACTGCGGGCCAATGTGAAATCGGCACCAAGTTCGCCTCCCTGGTGCAGCGCGCCGACTGGTCACAGATTCTGAAATACACGGTGCAAAACGTCGCTCACGCCTACGGCAAGACCGCGACCTTCATGCCCAAGCCGATCGTTGGTGACAACGGCTCAGGCATGCACGTGCATCAGTCGATCTGGAAAGACGGCAAAAACCTGTTCGCCGGCAACGGCTACGCCGGTTTGTCCGAGTTCGCGCTCTTTTACATCGGCGGCATCATCAAGCACGCGCGCGCGCTCAACGCCATCACCAACTCGGGCACCAATTCCTACAAGCGTCTGGTGCCGGGCTTTGAAGCGCCGGTCAAGCTGGCCTACTCGGCCCGCAACCGCTCGGCCTCGATCCGCATCCCCTACGTGCAGTCGGACCAGGCGCGCCGCATCGAAGTGCGCTTCCCGGATCCGCTCACGAACCCGTATCTGGGCTTCACCGCGATGATGATGGCGGGCCTTGACGGTGTGCAGAACAAGATTCACCCGGGCGAGCCGGCCGACAAGAACCTGTACGACTTGCCGCCGGAAGAAGACGCGAAGATCCCGACCGTGTGCTCGAGCCTGGAGCAGGCGCTCGAAGCGCTCGACAACGACCGCGAGTTCCTGACCCGTGGCGGTGTGTTCAGCAACGACATGATCGATGCCTACATCGAACTCAAAATGGCCGATGTCACGCGTTTCCGCATGACGACCCATCCGGTCGAATACGACATGTACTACTCGTCGTAATCGGCGCTGGTATCAAGGAAAAAGCACGCTGCGGCGTGCTTTTTCTTTTTCCCGTTTGTAAACATGGGTTTGCGGGAATGCGTTAAGCTTGTACGCGACTGTGTTGGCAGGGCCGGAGGTGTGCGATGAAATATTCTTTGAAGTTGGGATTGGCGGCAGCGATGATGTGTGCCGTGCCCGGTGTTTTGACGGCGTTGACCGGATTGACCATGAGCGGGGCGGCTAGCGCCCAGGTGCAATCGAAGAAACGGATTGGCGAAAAATCAGCCGAGAAAAAAGCCGCCGACGACGCAGCGGCGGCACTAGCCGCAGAGAACGCGCCGGTGAAGGCCAATGGCGGCGTCTTCAAATGCGTTGATCGTGACGGCAACATCACCTACGGCAACGCGATGACCGATGTCAAAGGCTGCAAGCGGATCGAGACCGAGGCAGTCAACACGGTGCCATTTCCCAAGCCTGCCGCCACAGCGGCACGCAGCCCGGCACCCAAGAGCGACGGCGGCGCGCAGCGCGGGCGTGACACCGACCGGCGCAAGATTTTGCAGGAAGAACTCACAGCCGAAGAGAAAAAACTGGCCGAACTGAAAAAGGAATACAACAGCGGTGAGCCGGAGCGCCAGGGTGGCGAGAGAAATTTCGCCCGGTATC
>JANOYK010000022.1:0-3151 GCA_031428855.1 Burkholderiales bacterium
CCGGCTTGACCGCCGTGCCGCCGCTTTATAGCCAGCTCGCGCAATATGACTGGCCACCACAGATCGACCAAACGTTGCGTTACTTCGCCAGCACCGGCGGCAAGATGCCGCGCGAAACGCTGAATGCATTGCGCGCGCGCGTGCCGTCCGCCCAGCCCTTCCTGATGTATGGGCTAACTGAGGCATTCCGCTCCACTTACCTGCCGCCGGTCGAGGTGGAGCGGCGGCCTGACTCCATCGGCCGCGCGATTCCCGGCGCTGAAATACTGGTGCTGCGCGCCGATGGCTCCCCCTGCCTGCCCAATGAACCGGGTGAACTGGTGCATCGCGGCGCGTTGGTGGCACTCGGCTACTGGAACGATGCGGACAAGACCGCTGAGCGTTTTCGCCCCTTGCCGGCTGCGGCATTGACCGGACACGAAGGCCGCACGCAGCCTGAAATTGCCGTTTTCTCTGGCGACACGGTGCGGTGCGACGAGGAGGGTTTTCTCTATTTCGTCGGCCGCAGCGACGACATGATTAAAACCTCCGGCTATCGCATCAGCCCCACCGAAATTGAAGACCTGCTGTATGGCACCGGCCTGATCGGCGAGTGCGCCGCGTTCGGCATCAGCGACGCCACACTCGGCCACAGCATTTGCGTCTTCGTCACACCCGCCGCAGGCGGCACGCCGGACAGCGCAGCGCTGCTCGCAGCCTGCCGCATCAGCATGCCGCGTTACATGCTGCCCGCACGCATCGAGTGGTCTGAACACAGCTTGCCGCGCAATCCCAATGGCAAGATTGACCGTGCAGCGCTACGTGCGACACTGCCGAGCAATCAACCCTCACGGGCTGCCACATGACGCCGCGCATATTGCTTGCTCGCGCTGATTCTGGCGTGGCATGCCCCGCTCAAGTCCATTCCATGCGCCTTTCCGGGACTCGAAGCCTGAAACCCTTGTCCACCAACGGTTTCAGGCCGTCCCCCTTCGGCTTTCCAATCTGCTTCGCAATCCCGCCTGACATGGTTGCCAGCTACCTGAGAGAACACGCCGCATGAGCACGCCTCGCTCCGCTCTGACACACGCGCCCATTACACAGTTTTTAACCGTTGACGGCGAATTGTGCGTTGGCGGTGTGCCGCTTGGGCGTCTGGCGGCACGCGCCGGCCGCACGCCGTTTTACGCCTACGACCGGCAGTTCATCAGCGACCGCGTTGCGTTGCTGCGCGCCAGACTGCCCGCCGCAATTCGATTGCACTATGCCGTCAAGGCCAACCCAATGCCTGCGCTGCTCGGGCATCTCGCCCCACTAGTTGACGGATTCGATGTCGCCTCCTCCGGCGAAATGACCAAAGCGCTGGATGCCGGCATGGCTACGGCCAACATCAGTTTTGCAGGCCCCGGCAAGCGGCATGAGGAATTGATGCAGGCAGTGGCCGCCGGCGTAGTGCTCAACATTGAGTCAGCGCGCGAACTCGATGCTGTGACACAGATAACCACCCGCACCGGCTTCCGTGCGCGCGTGGCGATTCGCGTCAACCCGGGCTTCGATTTAAAAACCTCGGGCATGAAAATGGGCGGCGGGCCGCAGCCATTCGGGATTGATGCCGAGGAAGTGCCGGCCCTGCTGCAGGGCATGGCCGGGGGCGCATGCGAATTCACCGGGTTCCATATCTACGCAGGCTCGCAAAATCTGCGCGCAGAGGCGGTCAGCGCCGCGCTGCGCCAAAGCTTTGAACTGGTACTGCAATTGGCACGGTTCGCCCCCGCGCCGGTGCGCAGCGTCAACCTCGGCGGCGGCTTTGGCATCCCGTATTTTCCGGGTGAAGCGGCGCTAGATCTGGCGCCTATCGCTGCCACTCTTGCCGAAATTTCAAGCCGCGCAGCCGCCCAATTGCCCGAGGCGGAATTGGTGCTTGAACTGGGCCGCTATCTGGTGGGTGAAGCGGGCATCTATGTCACTCGTGTGGTGGAAAAAAAGTTGTCACGCGGGCGGCATTATTTGATTACTGATGGCGGTCTCAATCATCATCTGGCAGCAAGCGGCAACTTTGGCCAGGTGATCCGCAAAAATTATCCGGTGTGCATTGGCAACCGGATGAGCCAGCCGAATGCGGCATTCCCGGTCACAGTAGCCGGTCCGCTCTGCACGCCGCTTGATGTTCTAGCCGATGCAGCGCTACTGCCCGAAGCCGAAGTGGGCGATCTGATAGCAGTGTTCCAATCCGGCGCCTATGGTGCCAGCGCCAGCCCGCTGCACTTTCTTGGTCATCCGCCTGCGGTTGAAATACTGGTGTGATGCCAGACACGTAATTTCGCGCCGCATTCAAGCATCTGGTTGCTCCTCAAGGTACTGCGGGCGTGTGAGCAAATTGCGCGCGAGTTGAAGCGAAGTGCGCATCCGTCCCGGACCCCACGGTGTAAAACGCGGGATCTGATAAGGAGAAGTTTGCATATCAGCAGCGCCAATTTGCGTGGTGACCGCACTCGTGTATCCGGCGCGCCGTACCATCCGGATGTGGGCCTCAGAAAAATCAACGCCCGGTTTGCCATTGGGGTAGGCAAACGCAGTCACTTGCCCGCCAATGCAATGCGCCAATGTTTCGCGCGCCTCACTGATTTCGCGGCTTGCTGTCACCGGGTCAGCCACTGCAAGGATCGGATGATTCACTGTATGCGCGCCAATATCCAGTCCGGCATTATGAATTTGCCGCAGGGCTTCGACACCAAGGCGGCGCACTGCGGCCGGTTCAGACCCGGCCGCAGCCTCAAGTCTCTCAATCATGCCGTCGCGCACGGCCACGGTCTGGTACTTGAGAAATTTCTCAAGTGAAATACGCGCGTCCTGACGATCACGCAAGGTCCGGAGAACCAGCGGCGGCAGGCCCGGCAGATCGAAGGAAACGAGCGTGGGTTGTGCCAAGGCATGCGCTACACGTTCATGCCAAAGCGGAATGCCGTTGAGCTGGCAGGTTGAAATGTAAAACGTTGCATGCAGGCCGCGCCGTGTCAGTTCAGGAAGAATGCCGGTTGCCCAGTCTGCATATCCATCGTCAAACGTGATGCAAGCACACCCGCCTTGCAAGCGCCCGGCCTTCAAAATCCGTATTGCCTCAGCAAGAGGAAGCACCTTAAAGCGCGCCTCAATGAAGGCAAGCATTTCCTTG
>JANOYK010000023.1:0-3322 GCA_031428855.1 Burkholderiales bacterium
AAAGAGCATCGCGAAACCTTTACCAACAAGGTTGAGGGGCTGATGCTGTCGTGGAAGGATTTCAAAGAATCGTTCCCGGCGATTGCTCGCGGTACCGGCATCGGCTCTCTGCTCGGCATCCTGCCCGGTGGCGGTGCACTGCTGGCGTCGTTTGCCTCCTACACCATCGAGAAAAAAATCGGCAAAGACCCGCAGCCGCCGTTTGGCCAGGGCAACATCCGCGGCGTGGCCGGCCCCGAGGCGGCCAACAATGCCGGCGCGCAGACTTCGTTCATCCCGCTGCTGACCCTCGGCATTCCGCCCAACGCCGTGATGGCGCTGATGGTGGGGGCGATGACGATCCACAACATCCAGCCCGGCCCGCAGGTGATGACCAGCAATCCAGCCCTGTTCTGGGGCATGATCGCCTCGATGTGGATCGGCAACCTGATGCTGGTGATTCTGAACCTGCCGCTGATCGGCATGTGGGTGCAGCTGCTCAAGGTGCCGTACCGCGTGCTCTACCCGGCGATTTTGATGTTCTGCTGCATCGGCGTGTTCTCGGTTAACAACAACTCGTTTGATGTGTTGATTACCGTGCTGTTCGGTGTGCTTGGCATCGTGTTCTACAAACTGGGTTGCGAAGCCGCACCGCTGCTGTTGGGTTTCATCCTCGGGCCAATGATGGAAGAAAACCTGCGCCGCGCCATGCTGCTGTCGCGCGGCGACCCGACCGTGTTCCTGACCCGGCCGCTCTCCTTGGTCATGCTGCTGATGGCACTGGCGATGGTCGTCATCATCTCGCTGCCGGCGCTGTCCAAGAAGCGCGAGGAGACCTTCGTCGAGGTTTGACGGCGCGGGTTGGCGAAATCCTTGAACTCTCGAACGGGGCGCACGGTGCGCCCCGTTTGATTTTGCCATCGCACATCCCCCTGCATTTTGCGGCTGGCACTGTGCAATCGATGCGAAGGAAATTTCGATGAACACGTGGAAACCTTTGGTGGGAGCGGCTGTTGGCGCGGCCTCTCTCTGCGCAACCGTCGGCGTGCTGCCCGGCAGCGCGGCTGACGCCCACGCGCAATACCCGAACAAGCCGATCCGCATGGTGGTCACCTACCCCACCGGCGGCGCACCCGACATCCTCGCGCGCATCTTCAGCGACAAAACCGCTCTCGGCCAGCCCGTAGTGGTCGACAACAAGCCCGGTGCCGGCGGCAACATCGGCACCGAAATCGTCGCCAGAGCGCCGAATGACGGCTACACCCTGGTGATGGGCACGCTCAACACGCACTCGATCAATGGCGCCCTGTACCCGAAGATGGCGTTCGACATGGTCAAGGATTTCACGCCCGTGTCGCTGATCGCCTCCACACCCAATCTGCTGGTCGTCAACAACACGCTGCCGGTCAAAACGGTGGCCGAGTTCCTCGCCTACGCCCGCGCCAACCCCGACAAGCTCTCGTATGGCTCGCCCGGCATCGGCAGCTCGATCCACATTTCCGGCGAGCTGATGAAAACCATGACCGGCATCAAGATGACCCACGTGCCTTACAAGGGCCGCCAGTTCGCCATCCCTGATCTACTCGGCGGACAGATTCAATTGATGTTCGACAACATGCCGTCCAGTCTGCCGCTGGTCAAGGAAGGCAAGCTGCGCGCGCTCGGCCAGACCGGCCCGACCCGCTCGCCCGCCGCGCCCGATGTGCCGACCATCGCCGAAGCCGGCGTACCCGGCTTTGACGTGACCGCCTGGTTCGCCATTTTCGCGCCGGCCGGCACGCCCAAAGACATCATCACCAAACTCAACGCCGAGACCCTGCGCATCTACAAGCTGCCCGATGTGCAGGAGAAACTCAAAACCCTCGGCCTCGATGCGGTGCTCTCGTCCCCCGAAGAACTGGGCCGGGTGCAGGCCGCTGAAGTGGTCAAGTGGGCGCGTGTGGTCAAAGAGTCGGGCGCGAAAGCCGAATAGGGCAGCACCTGGTTGCCCGGGCGCACAGCATTCTTTTTTGGAGCAAGCATGAAACGCCGCACGTTGATTCAACTCGCCGCAGGCGCGGCTGCCAGCGCCGCACTGCCCGCTGCGCTCGCGCAGAGTTATCCGTCCAAGCAAATTCGCTTTGTGGTGCCGTTCCCGGCCGGCGGCGCAACCGACATTTACGCACGCGCGCTCGCGCAAAAACTCACCGAGACGCTCGGGCAATCAGTGGTGATCGACAACAAGCCCGGCGCGGGCGGCGCGATTGGCTCGGAGATCGTCGCCAAGTCCGCGCCCGATGGCCACACCATTTTGCTCGGCACGGTGTCGACCCATTCGATTGGCCCGGCGCTCAATGCCAAAACACCCTACGACCCGGTCAAGGATTTCACCCCGGTGATTCATCTGGCCGATGCCACCAATGTGCTGCTGGTGTCGCCCACCTTGCAGGTCAACAACGTGCGCGAGTTGATTGCCTATGCCAAGGCCAATCCCGGCAAGCTCAACTACGGCTCGTCCGGCGTCGGCACCATCAGTCATCTGGCGGGCGAGCAATTCAAAATGGCGACCGGCACCTTCATCGTGCTGATCCCCTACAAGGGCACGGGTCTGGTGATTCCCGATTTGATCTCTGGGCAGATCAGCATCCTGTTCGACAACATCGCCTCGGCCCTGCCGCACATTAAGAGCGGCAAGGTCAAAATCTTCGCGCTGTCGCAGCTCAAGCGCTCGGCCATCCTGCCCGATATTCCGACCATGGATGAGTCAGGCGTCAAGGGTTTCGAGAGCAGTTCCTACTTCGGCGTGTTCGCGCCGCCCGGCACACCGCCCGCCATCGTGCAGCGCCTCAATGCCGACATCAACAAGATGTTGACGATGGCCGATTTTCGCGAACGGCTCGCATCCCTCGGCGGCGAACCGGCCGGCGGCACACCCGAAGCCCTGACGCGCCTGATCGTGAACGAGCGCAAAAAATTCGCCGATGTCATCAAGCGCGCCGGCATCAAACCTGAATAGCCGCATCACGCACTCGCTCGTCCCGCTTTTCCCGTCCTTCCCTCTCGTCGCTTCACTCCCACACTGACTCTGCACAAACGCCATCATGCAATTCGACTGGAACTTCCCCTACGCCACCAAACGCATTCCCGTGTTCGCCAGGAACGTCGTCGCCACCTCGCAACCGCTCGCAGTGCAAGCCGGTATCGATGCCTACCGCCGTGGCGGCAACGCGGTCGATGCGGCCCTTGCTGCCGCGATCACCCTGACCATCGTCGAGCCGATCTCCAACGGCCTCGGCAGCGACGCGTTTTGCATCCTGTGGGATGGCAAGCAGATGCATGGCCTCAACGCGTCAGGCCGCTCGCC
>JANOYK010000024.1:0-2344 GCA_031428855.1 Burkholderiales bacterium
CTGACGCTGGTGTTCGCCGGCGGCCAGGGCGACATGCAGGACAAGGGCCTTAACCGTCTCGGCCACGCCGGCCTGCTCAAGCGCGTCATTGGCGGTCACTTCGGCCTGATCCCGCGGATCGAAAAGCTCGCCGTGGGCAACCAGATCGAGGCCTACAACCTGCCCGAAGGCATCCTCACGCATCTGTACCGCGACATTGGTGCCGGCAAGCCCGGCACGCTGTCGCCGGTGGGCCTGGGCACCTATATTGATCCGCGCCATGGCGGCGGGCGCATGAATGCAATGACCACCGAGGACATCGTGCGCCTGATCGAGATCGACGGCGCCGAGTATCTTTTTTTCAAGAGCTTCCCGATCAAGGTGGCGTTGATTCGCGGCACCACGGCTGATCCGGACGGCAACATCACGGCAGAGCGCGAATCTCTCACGCTGGAAAATCTGGCGCTGGCGATTGCGGCGCGTAACTCGGGCGGCATTGTGCTGGCGCAAGTGGAACGGATTGCCGCCGAAGGCTCGCTCGATGCGCGCCGCGTGCAGGTGCCCGGCGTGCTGGTCGATTGCGTGGTGCTGGCCGAGCCGCAACACCACATGCAGACCTATGGCACCCAGTACAACCCGGCGTTTTCCGGTGAATTGCGGTTGCCGCCGAACCGGGTGCAACCGGTGTCCCTCGGTGACCGCAAGATCATCGCGCGGCGCGCTGCGCTCGAGCTCTCGCCCAAGTGCGTCATCAATGTCGGCGTCGGCACCGTGCCCGACCAGGTGCCGCTGGTGGCCGGGGAAGAGCGGGTGCAGGACCTGATTACGCTCACGGTGGACCCGGGCGTGATGGGCGGGGTGCCGATGAGCGGCCTCGACTTTGGCGCTGCGGTGAACTACCAGGCGGTGATCGACCACTGTTCGGCGTTCGACTTCATCGATGGCGGCGGGCTCGATGCCGCCTTTCTCGGCTTTGGCGAATGCGATGCGGCCGGCAACATCAACGCCAGCCGCTTCGGCGCGCGCCTGCCGGGGTGTGGCGGTTTTATCAACATCAGCCAGAACGCCAGGAAGATCGTGTTTGTCGGCACCTTCACCTCGGGTGGATTGGAGGTCGCGGTGGAAGAAGGGCGCGTGCGCATCGTCAAGGAAGGCAAACACCCCAAGTTCGTTGCTGCCATCAGCCAGACCACGTTCAGTGCCGGTTACGCGCGCCAGCGCCGCCAGCAAGTGCTCTACGTCACTGAACGTTGCGTGTTCCGGCTCGGCGACGGTGGCCTGACGCTCACCGAAGTTGCACCGGGCATCCAGGTCGAGCGCGACATCCTCGCACTGCTGCCCTTCAAACCGGCCATCGCACTGGCGGCGGGGGCCAGTAGCCCGCGGCTGATGGATCCGCTGATTTTCCAGACCGGCCCGATGGGCCTGCGTGAGCGCATGCTCGATATCCACATCGACCAGCGCCTGAGCTATGACGCGGCCAGCAACACGGTCTACATGAACTACGCCGGCATGCGTGTCCGCAACCAGGCCGACATTCGCGGCATCGTCGAGGCGGTGGACGCCCTGCTCGGGCCGCTCGGCAAACGCGTGCACTCGGTGGTCAATTACGAGCGCTTTTCGTGCGATGACGAAGCCTTCGGTCACTATGTCGACGCCATCAAGTATGTCGAGGAAACCTATTACCTCGATGTCAAGCGCTACACCAGCGGCGCGTTTTTGCGCCACAAGCTCAGCAGTGAACTGGCCAAACGGCAGATTACATCGGCGGTGCAGCAGGGGGTGCCGGTGCGGGGCGATGGCTAACGCGAGTGGAGGTTCGTCTTGCTACAGGCCGGGGCCAGCGCGGTCCGGTTTACCACTGCCGCAGTCTGAGATGCCATATATGGTAGTATGGTAAGTCAAGCATCAAAGCAGGAGCACGCCATGTCCATCTTCAAAACCACGCTGTATCTAGATGCACGCACCCGCCACGCGCTGCGCTCGCTGGCGCTGCATGAGGGCCGCACCCAGACGCTGGTGCTGCACGACGCGATTGCCCAGTATGCGAAATCTGCCGGTGTGGACGGTGACGGATTGCCTCCCGGTCTCGGCGCCTACCGCAGCGGCAAGCCTAATCTCTCCGCCAGCACGCGCGCGATTTTGCGCAAGGCTGCAGCCGCAGGCGGCTTGCGCCGCAGCGCTTGATGGTAACCCTGCCCAGCCCGCATACGCTGGTGCTTGACACCAGTGGCGTGCTGGCACTCTACGACGCCAGCGACAACGCGCATGCCGGTGCGCTCGAGTGCATCCGCAACGCCGCGCTGCGTTTGATTCCCGCCGCCATTCTCGCCGAGATCGATTACATGCTCGGCACGCGGCTGGC
>JANOYK010000025.1:0-8569 GCA_031428855.1 Burkholderiales bacterium
CGGCTACCGGCCCGGCCCGCTGATGGCCTCGACCGACAATTTTTTTATCAAGATCAAGGGCCGCCAAACCCACGGCGCGATGCCCTGGCTGGGCGCTGACCCAATTGTGGCGAGCGCGCAAGTGGTGCTCGGCATGCAGACGCTGGTGTCGCGTCAACTCGACATTATGGAGAACCCGGCCGTGGTCACGTTTGGCACGATCAACGGCGGCAACCGCGAAAACAACATCCCCTATGAGGTCACGCTGCGCGGCACCTTCCGCACCTTTGATGAAACCCAGCGCGAATACATTCGCACCCGCATCGAAGAGACTGCCGTCAACATCGCCTGCGCCTGCCAGACCACGGCGGAGGTGCGCACCCACAAGGGTTATCCGGTCACCGTCAACGACCCCAAGCTCGCGCTCTGGAGTCTGCCAACATTGACCCGCGTGGCCGGTGACAACAATGTGGTGCATGTGCCGCGCACCGGCGGCGGCGAAGATTTCTCCTATTATCAAAAAGAAATTCCCGGCGTTTTTTATTTCATCGGCATCACGCCCGAGGGGCAAGACCCGGCCAAAGCGCCGTCGAATCACTCACCGCATTTTTATGTGGACGAGAAAGGTTTGCTGCTCGGCATGCGTGTGGTCGCGCATTTGGTGATGGATTACCAGGCGGCGCACGCCGCCAAACCGGCATAGGCCGCAGAGCCGCCCGCACCAACGGTCTTTGGCGCTTGATGCCTGAAACCCTTGACCAGACTGCCTGAGCGGGCTGCGGCACATTTGCTCTTTCGCAGCTTTGTCCCGATAAACCCGGACCAACGGCGCCGCCACTCAGCGCAGCAAGCCCTGCGCCTGTGCGCGCTTCGTCTTCGCGCCGGCCTGCTCAAACACAAAGCCGCCGCCCTTGACATCGACCCGGATCGTATCGCCCGGCCCGAACTCGCCCGCCAACATTTTCTTCGACAGCGCGTTTTCAATCGACGATTGAATCGCCCGCTTCAAAGGCCGCGCGCCGTAGACCGGGTCGAACCCGGCGTTGGCAATTTCGGACAGCGCCGCATCGGAGAACTCGATCTCCATGTCCAGTTTCCGCACCCGCTCTTCGAGCCGCTTTAACTGGATCCGCGCAATTGCCTTGATGTTGGCTTCATCGAGCGCGTGGAACACCACGATCTCGTCGATGCGGTTGACGAACTCCGGACGAAAATGGTTTTTGACTTCGGCCATGACAGCAATTTTCATCACCTCCTGGTCACCGCCGGTCATGCTGTGAATCTTGTGTGAGCCGAGGTTGGAAGTCATCACGATCACGGTGTTTTTGAAGTCGATGGTGCGGCCCTGGCCATCGGTCATGCGGCCATCATCGAGCGCCTGCAGCAGCACGTTGAACACATCCGGGTGCGCCTTCTCGACTTCATCGAGCAGAATCACACAGTAGGGTTTGCGCCGCACTGCCTCGGTCAACTGGCCGCCTTCGTCGTAACCAACATAGCCGGGTGGCGCGCCGATCAGGCGTGCCACCGAGTGCTTCTCCATGTATTCGCTCATGTCGATGCGAATCATGGCGTGTTCCGAATCGAACAGAAAGCCCGCCAGCGCTTTGGTCAGCTCGGTCTTGCCGACACCGGTGGGGCCGAGGAACAGGAACGAGCCATAGGGTCGGCCCTCGTCAGAGAGGCCCGCGCGCGAACGCCGGATCGCATCGGACACCAGGCGCACCGCTTCGTCTTGTCCCACCACGCGCTCGTGCAGCTTGTCTTCAATCTTGAGCAGCTTGTCGCGCTCGCCCTGCATCAGTTTTGACACTGGGATGCCGGTCGCGCGCGCCACCACTTCGGCAATTTCTTCCGCGCCCACCTGGGTGCGCAGCAGTTGCGGGCGCGCGGCTGTCTCAGCTTTTTTCGCCGCGCCGCTCTCGGATTGCTTCAACTGCGCTTCAAGCTTGGGCAGCTTGCCGTATTGAATCTCGGCCACTTTGTCGAGTGCGCCGTTGCGCTGCAAGTCGATCATCTGCGCGCGCAGCTTGTCGATTTCTTCCTTGATGTGAACACTGCCCTGCACTGCCGCCTTTTCCGCCTTCCAGATTTCTTCGAGGTCGGAATACTCTTTGCCCAAGCGCGTGATTTCCTGCTCGATCAAGCCGAGACGTTTTTGCGAGGCTTCGTCTTTTTCTTTCTTCACCGCCTCACGCTCGATCTTGAGCTGAATCAGGCGGCGGTCGAGTTTGTCCATCACCTCTGGCTTGGAATCGATTTCGAGCTTGATCCGCGCCGCTGCTTCGTCGATCAGGTCAATCGCCTTGTCCGGCAAAAAACGGTCGGTGATATAGCGGTGCGACAACTCGGCAGCGGCGATGATGGCGGGGTCGGTAATATTGACGCCGTGGTGCAGCTCGTAGCGCTCTTTGAGCCCACGCAAGATCGCCACGGTCGATTCGACACTCGGCTCGCCGACCAGCACTTTTTGAAAACGGCGCTCCAGCGCGGCATCCTTCTCGACATATTTGCGGTATTCGTCGAGGGTGGTAGCGCCCACACAATGCAGTTCGCCGCGTGCCAGCGCCGGTTTGAGCATGTTGCCTGCATCCATCGCGCCCTCGGCCTTGCCGGCCCCCACCATGGTGTGCAACTCGTCGATGAAGACGATGGTCTGGCCCTCATCTTTGGCGAGGTCTTTGAGCACCGTCTTCAAGCGCTCCTCAAACTCGCCGCGATACTTGGCCCCAGCCAACAGCGCCGCCATGTCGAGCGAGAGCACGCGCTTGCCCTTTAGGCTGTCCGGCACTTCGACATTGACGATGCGCTGCGCCAGCCCTTCCACAATCGCGGTCTTGCCGACACCGGGTTCGCCGATCAGCACCGGGTTGTTTTTGGTGCGCCGCTGCAACACTTGAATCGTGCGGCGGATTTCATCATCACGCCCGATCACCGGGTCGAGCTTGCCCTTACGCGCGCGCTCGGTCAGGTCAATCGTGTACTTTTTGAGCGACTCGCGCTGGTCTTCGGCCTCCTGCGAATTGACATTGGCTCCGCCGCGCATCGCCTCAATTGCCGCTTCGAGCGTCTTGCGGTTGACGCCAGATTCCTTCAGCGCCCGCCCGGCTTCGCCCTTGTCATCGGCGGTGGCGAGCAAAAACATTTCCGAGGCAATGTATTCGTCGCCGCGTTTTTGCGCCTCTTTGTCGGCCACATTGAGCAACTGCGACAGCGTGCGCGAGACTTGCACGTCACCGCCGTGGCCCTCCACCTTGGGCAGTCGCTCAATCGCGTTTTTGAGTTCGGTTTTCAGGCGCGGCACCTGCGCACCGGCGCGCGCCAGCAACGACGCCGCCGCGCCATCGTCCTGATTCGCCAGCGCCAGCAGCACATGCTGCGGCTCGATAAATTGCTGATCTGCGCCCACCGCGAGGCTTTGCGCGTCGGAGAGGGCTTGCTGGAACTTGGTAGTCAGTTTGTCGGTTCTCATGATCGCGATGCCATCCAAAAGGGGGAATCCAGGAGAGGTGGGGGAAATCGTCAATTTTTCAAGGACTTCATTGTCATGCAGTGCATTTTCATGCACACATGACCGATCCGTTTGACTTGGATCAGAAGTTCGGGGCATCATCGGCACCGTGACTATTCATCAATTACAAGTGGCGTTTGACGCCCCCGAAGACCGGCTCCTGTTCCGTGTGTCCACCACGGCGGGCGAAGAATTCCGCATTTTTTTGACGCGCCGCTTCGTCAAGAGCCTATGGCCGCTGCTGATAAAGACGATGGATGCGAAGGTGGCAGTCAAAGCCCCGCTGATAGCCGAAGCGCGGCGCGAAGTGCTGGCCTTTGAACATGAGAAAGCGGTGCGCGCAACCGATTTCAAGACGCCATTCCAGGAGCCGCCGGCCGAAGCGCCGCGCCAGTTCCCCTTGGGGGCGGCCCCCTATGTCGCCACCCAGGGCAATGTGCGGCTGGTGGATGGCAGTTTCAAGCTGGCGTTAAACCCGGCCAATGGTCAGGGAATTGAAATCGGTCTCGACGACCGCCTGATGCATTCGCTATGCCGTCTGATCGAGCAGGCCGCGCGCAGTGCTGAGTGGGATTTGGTGTACTTTGCGCCTGCGCCCGCCATGCCGGACACCGCTGATACCTCCGATTCCCCCGCCGTTCCCCCGCCCAAACGCTTGCTCAACTGACATGTTCGAATTCGTCGAAAAAATCGGCAAATATGAGATCGTGCGCGAGATCGGCCAAGGTGCCACTTCGCGCGTTTACCTCGGTCGCGATCCGTTCGCCAATCGTGATGTTGCCATCAAGGTGTTCATCGCCGAGGAGCCATCCGAAGATGCGGAGCCGGCTGGCGGCCATTCCGTGACCGGAAAACACCGGGCGCGCTCGATGCAGCAACGCGGCTTCATGGCCGAAGCCGGACTGGTCGGCAAGCTGACCCATCCGCACATAGTTGAAATCTACGATGCCGGCTCCGAGGACAATCTCAACTACATCGTGATGGAGTACGTGCAGGGCAGCACGCTCGATGATCATGCAGTTCCGACCAATCTGCTGCCGGTAGGCAAGGTCGTCGAGATCATCTTCAAATGCGTGCGCGCGTTCGACATGGCGATGCGCGAAGGCATCATCCACCGCGATGTCAAGCCCGGCAATATTTTGCTTACCGACAGCGGGGACATCAAGATTTCCGACTTCGGCGCGGCCACCCATGCGCGCGGCAGCGACGCGTCGAAAACGATGGAACAAACCGCCGAGGGCATCATCGGCTCGCCCGGCTACATGTCGCCCGAGCAGGTGCGCAATGAAAATCTGAACCACCAGACCGACATTTACTCGCTCGGCGTGGTGATGTACCGCCTGCTCACCGGCAAGCTGCCCTTCATGGCGAGCAATCAACTCGGCCTGGCCTACGCGATTTTGAACGCCGATGCGCCGCCGCCTTCGTCGCTGCGCCCTAACCTGCCGGCGGTGCTCGACGACATCGTGATGGTGGCGATGGCCAAAGACAAGCATGCGCGCTATGCCAACTGGATCGAGTTTGGCAAAGACCTCACGGCAGCGTTCGCGCAATTACGTGCGGCTGATGAGTTGTCGAGCGAATCAGAGCGGTTTGAAGCGTTGCGCGCGCTGCCGTTTTTTGCCGAATTCACCGATCCCGAATTATGGGAAGTGATCCGCATCTCGTCCTGGAAAGAATTCCGCAAAGGCGACACCATCATGGTCGAAGGCGGCCCGGGCGACGCCCTCTATGTGCTGATCGATGGCGAAGTCGAGGCCAGCCTGCGCGGCGCGCGCATCAACAGCATCAAGCGTGGCGGCTGTTTTGGCGAGATGAGCTATTTCAGAGACAAAATCCAGCGCCGCACCACCACCATCAAAGCCAAGACCGATTGTGACGTGATCGAACTCAGAGCCTCTGCCATTCGCGGCGCAAGTGACGGTGTGCAGGCTGAATTCAACAAGGCTTGCTTGCAGGTGTTGATTGAGCGCTTGCAAAACATGAACACCCGCTTGGCCTTGCTCAAGGCGGGCGGGGACGATTGACACGAAGCGTTGAGGCACAGTATTGACCCGCAGCGTTGACGCACTGCGCGGACGCACAACGTTGACCCGCCGCGTTTACCCCACGGCGCACCACCTGAAAACCCTTGGTGCGGGCGACCGGCAGGCCGCTATCGCTTAAAACCCTTGGCAGGAGCGGCTTTCAACGAAGGTGCCAATGCGGTTACGGTTTTACCGCGGGTTCCCAGCGCGCTGCCGCGCTGTCATCCCCGGCGCGCGCCTCGACCCAGCGCGCGCCTGCCGGCGTCGCTTCTTTTTTCCAGAACGGTGCCTGCGTCTTCAGATAATCCATGATGAATTCGCAGGCAGCGAACGCCTCGCCGCGATGGGCCCCAATCGTGACCACCAGCACAATCTGATCCAACGGCCCAAGCGAGCCAATACGGTGAATCACCAGCGCGTCAAAAATATTCCAGCGCCCCTTGGCGTCAAGCACGATCTTTTCGAGCGCACGCTCGGTCATGCCGGGGTAGTGCTCCAGCGTCATCTGCAACACGGCGCGCTGCTCGCCTTCCACTTCGTTCAGATCACGCACAGTGCCAATG
Organism: Burkholderiales bacterium; assembly: GCA_031428855.1. GTDB lineage: Bacteria > Pseudomonadota > Gammaproteobacteria > Burkholderiales > JAEUOS01 > CANJDH01. The sequence goes on from JANOYK010000025.1 coordinate 6,081, forward strand.
AAGGCGGCAATCGCACCGATCTTGGCGTTGCGTGCGCCTTGCACTGCGCGCAACGCGGCGATCTCGCGCGTGAGATCGAAGTCTTCTGCCTGCACCCGCACCGGCATGGCGTCAGCCTCCGGTCACCGGCGGGAAAAACGCCACTTCATCGCCGGAGCGCACCGCCACTCCGGCGTTGGCCATATCCTGATTAACCGCTGCGCGCAAATTGCGCGCGGGCGCAAAGTGCTCGGCCCACACACCGCCGCGCGCCGCCAGGTGCGCGCGCAAGGCCCCTACATCAGCCACGCCGGGCGGCAGCGCCAGCGCTTCGCTGGACCTGCCTACGGCCTCGCGCAACCCGGCAAAAAATAGCAGCTTGATCGTCATGGCATGGGTCAATGGGTCAATGGGTCAATTAAGCAAAGCAGAAAACGGCAGGAAGCGTACCGCATCGCCACGCTTGATCGCAACGGCGGGCGGGTTGTCGACCAAACCATCGCCCCACACCGTCGAAGTCAACACGCCGGAGCTTTGATTCGGGAACAAATCAAGACTGCCTTGCGGGTTGAGGCGCACGCGCAAAAATTCGCGCCGGCGGTCCGGCCGGGGCCAGTCGAAAGCGGCTGGCAGCGTCAGCGCGCGCGGCTCCAGCGCCACGGCACCTTGACGCTTGAGAATGAATGGCCGCACAAACAGCAGGAAGGTGACAAAGCTCGATACCGGATTGCCGGGCAGGCCGATGAAATCGGCCATGTCTGCTGCGTCTCCTGCGGCAATTGGCGCAGAGGCGCTGCCAGAGCCTTTCTCCGGGGAACCGGATGTAACCTCCCGACCAACCTCATGCGCAACACTCACCGCGTTCGCGACCCGTTGCGCCACCGGTGCCGCGCCAGCTGTGCGCCGCACGCGCCCATACGCCAACGGCTTGCCTGGCTTCATTGCGATTTGCCACAACTTGATTTCTCCCTCCATCTCCACTGCCGGACGCACATGGTCTTCTTCGCCGACCGAGACGCCGCCGGTGGTGATGATGAGGTCGTGGTCACGCGCGGCAGCGCGCAAGGTAGCGCGGGTTTCGTCGAGCGTATCGCGCACGATGCCAAAGTCGGTCAGCGTGCAACCCAAACCTTCGATCAGGCCACGCAGCATGAAGCGGTTGGAGTTGTAGATTGCGCCGGGCTTCAACGGCTCGCCCGGCATCGCCAGTTCGTCGCCGGTGAAAAACACCGCCACCTTGAGTCGCCGCACCACGCGCAAAGTCTTTAACCCGACCGATGCCGCCAAGCCGCACGCCTGCGGCGTGAGGCGCGTGCCTGCCTCCAGCACTTCACTGCCGGCGCGGATGTCTTCACCACGGCGGCGAATCCATTCGCCTGCGGCCGGCACGTGATGGACGATCACGGTATCGCCTGCCGCTGTTTTTTCGGCGCTGCATTGCTCCTGCATTACCACTGCATCGGCCCCTTGCGGAATCATCGCGCCAGTGAAGATGCGGGCTGCGGCCCTTGGTGGGAGCGGCTCTCCGACGACACCCGCCGGAATCCGCCCGCTCACAACGAGGCGCGCACCGGGCGCGGTGATGTCAGCAGCACGCACCGCGTAACCGTCCATCGAGGTGTTGTCCATCGGCGGCACGTCGAGCGTGGAGGCAACGCTTTGCGCCAGCACACGTCCGTGCGCGTCGAGCGTATCGACCGTTTCCATATCACCCAGCGGCTGCGCTTGCGCCAGCAAGGCCGCCATTGCCTGGTCCATCGACAGCATCGGAGATTTCATGTCGCCCGTTTGTCCAAACCCTGATGCCTGATTATAAATTCGGCAATCGCGTCTGGATCGTTCAAATCCAGCACCGGCAGTGTGGTTTCGAGCGGCGCATCCGCCGCAATCGCGACAATGTTGGCATCGTCCGGGTGCAGCAAAGGCCGCTCAAACGAAGGGCGGAACACCTCAAGCTTGGGAATCGGCGCGCGCTTGAAGCCTTCGACCAGCACCAGATCGCACGGTGTGAAGCGTGCCAACTGCTCATCCAGAGAAGGCTGCGCTTCATCGCGCAGCTCATGCATCATCACCCAGCGCCGGTCAGAGGTCACCAGCACTTCGGTCGCCCCCGCTTCGCGGTGGCGATAAGAATCCTTGCCAGGCTTGTCGATATCAAACGCGTGGTGCGCATGCTTGATGAGCGACACCCGCAACCCCGCCTGCACAAAGCGCGGAATCAATTGCTCGATCAGCGTAGTCTTGCCCGCACCGGAATAGCCGGCAAAGCCGAATACTTTTTTATGCATGCGCGCACCGGCTTCGACATGAAATAAATGAATGAAATGGATTAAATGGGGTCAGACCCCATTTAATTGCTGACGGCGCATCAACCGCACGAGTTAAATGGGGTCTGACCCCACTTATTACACTTATTTTTATCAGCCCCATTTTTGCGCGCACTGGAAGGCGATGTAGGCTTTGATCTTGCCGTCGGCGGCGGGCATATCGACAAAACGTTTGGGCAAGGC
>JANOYK010000026.1:0-1711 GCA_031428855.1 Burkholderiales bacterium
GCTCCAGAAGCGTTTGGGGAAGTTGACGCCGGCGCTGTTGACCAGAATGTCGACGCGCTTCAACTCGCTTTGAATTTTGTCCGCCACGCGTTTGACTGCCACCTTGTCGGACACGTCGAGCGGCTCGGCGCTGATGCTGCCCTTGGGCGCGCCACGCTGTTCGGCATCTTTGATGGCGGCGTCGAGCTTGGGCGCTTCACGGCCCGAGATGACGACGCGTGCGCCGACTTTGGCGAGTTCGACTGCGCCGGCTAAGCCGATGCCGCTGCCGCCGCCTGTGACCCAGGCGACTTTGCCGGCCAGTTTGCCAGCGTCGCCGCCACTATTGCCACCACCGCTGCCGCCACTCATGGCCGGCCCCGTGCGGCCATTTCGGCTTGATTGATCTTGCGGTCGGCTTCGACCTTTTGCATGTGCGGGCGCGCTTTCATCATCGCCAGATACGGCTTGACCTGGGCGATGCCGTCGAGCATGTCGGCGCCGTAGATTTTTTTGCTGGCCATCGAGATCACCGGCAGATGCACGAATGCCGAGCAGTCGGCGTAGGTCAGTTTGTCGCCGCCGATGAAGGGGTTCCACTTGGCCATGCTGGCGAGGGCGCGCACGCCCTTCTCCAACTCCTTTTTGACTTGCGCCTTGACTTCATCAGACACGCTGCCACCAAAGAAGGCTTCCGGGTAGAGGCGGCGTGCCTGCAACTCCAAGTGCATGTCGAGCAAATTGCACAGCTCGCGCACCTTGGCGCGCGCGAACGGATCAGCCGGAAACAGCGCGTGCTGCGGATAGGTGTCTTCGAGATATTCGTTGATGACGCCGGACTCGGACAGGTTGCCGGCCTCTGTTTCAATGAAGGGTACCTTGCCCAGCGGCGAACGCTTGAGCATGTCGTCTTTTTGCGACGTCCAGACCAGTTCCTCCTCGAAGGGAATGTCTTTTTCGAGCAAGGCGATCTTGACCTTGTTGTGATAATTGCTGACGGCGAAGCCGCAAAGTTTGAGCATGAGAGTCTCCAGAGAGGTGTGCGGGAATGCGTGCGGAAGCGTGCGGAAGTGTGCGGGAAAGCGCGGTCGATTACAGCATAGCTGGCGCGCCCGGCCCCGGTGCTAAAATTTTTGATTGCCTCCCGCATTTGCGGCGGCGTCTACGATGGTCTTCTCTCATGCGTGATTTTTCCAAAGACACTCTCACCATCGGCGTAGCCGGCACCGGCGCAATGGGGCGCGGCATCGTGCAGGTGATGGCACAGGCCGGCTGCAATGTGCTGCTGTTTGATGCGATGGACGGTGCGGCGCAAAAGGCGTGCGATTACGTGGCCTCAATGCTCACCAAGCTGGCCGAGAAAGGCAAGCTGAGCGCAGAGCAGGCCGCTGCCATGACCGGCAGCATGCAGGTGATTGGCGATATGGCCGGCTTCAAACCCTGCGATCTGGTGATCGAAGTGATCGTCGAAAACCTCGCGGTCAAAAAAGAATTCTTCGCCAAGCTTGAAGTTGCCGTGAGTGACGATTGCCTGCTCGTCACCAATACCTCGTCGTTGTCCGTGACCGCGATTGCCGCTGCCTGCAAGAAGCCTGAGCGGGTGGCGGGCTATCACTTCTTCAACCCGGTGCCGCTGATGAAAGTGGTCGAGGTGATTGCGGGCGCGCGCACCGCACCGGCTGTGTGCGAGGCCTTGATGGCGCTGACCAAACGCTACGGCCACGCCGCAGTG
>JANOYK010000027.1:0-19491 GCA_031428855.1 Burkholderiales bacterium
CCGCCAATGAAAACGCCGGGTATCTTGCGATCCCGGCGTTTTATTAGCGATGGCGGCGGACACTGCCGCGCGGGTTTGGCGTTACGTCATTTGATTTTCAGCAGGCGCGCGGCGTTGCCGCCGGTAATCAAATCGCGGTCCGCGCGTGACAATTTCTTGACCTGCGCGATCAAGCCGAGCGGGTCGTCTTCGCCCATGTCGTAGGGGTAGTCGGTGCCGAGCACGACGTGGTCTGCGCCGTAGCGGTTGATGAGGTGTTGCAGCATGACCGGATCAAACGTGATGGTGTCGAAATAGAATTTTTCGAGGTAGGACGAGGGCGGCTTCTTGATCTTGGTGCGGCAGTCGGGCCGGGCGCGCCAGGCGTGATCCATGCGTGCCCAATAGTGAGCGATGTAGCCGCCGCCGTGGGCCACCACGAATTTGAGCTTGGGGTAGCGCGCCAGCACGCCACTGAAAATCAGGTCGGAGACGGCGACGGTGGAGTCGAGCGGGTTGCCGATGACGTTGTTGAAGTAGTGTTCGGTGAGACGGTCGGCGTGGCTGAAGCCGAGCGGGTGCATGAAGATGACGATGCCGTGCTGCTCGCAGCGGGCAAAAAACTTGTCGAGACCAAGGCTTGGGTCCATCAGGTTCTTGCCGTTGACGTTGGTGCAGATTTCGATGCCGCGCATGCCGAGGGTCTTGACGCAGTAGTCGAGTTCCTTGATGGCGAGTTCGGCGTTTTGCAGCGGCACCGAGCCCATGCCGACGAAGCGGTCGGGGGTATCGGCCACGATCTTGGCGATGCCTTCGTTGACGCCGCGCGCGAGCTCGGCACCGTAGCCGGCTTCAGGCCAGTAGAAAAACTGAAACGGGGCCGGGCACACCGCTTGAATATCGACGCCCATGCGGTCCATGTCTTTCAGACGCTCGGTCACGCCCGTGAGCTTGGGCGCGCGCGTTTTCATTTGCTTGACATTGGTCTCGCGCGTGATGGCGTTGGCGTAGACGCTCGACATGTCGTATTGCGCCGGGTTCAGATGCGCGGTTTTGGCGCTCAGTTCCGGGTTCAGATAGTGGCAATGCAAATCGACCACTTTCGATTTGCCCTTGGCGGTTTTGGCGACCGGGCGGGTCAGCTTGGCAGCGGGGCGGGTGGCAGCGGCGCTGGCAGTGCCGTGTTTGTGCAGCGGGTTGGTGCAGGCGGGTGAGCAGGTGTAAAACATGACGCTCCTCTGTGATGGTGTGGTGTTGGGGATGAACGGTGGGGATGAACGGTGGGGATGAACGGCGGGGATGAACTGCAGGGATAAACGGCGGAGTTGGAAGGCTGGATCGAATGCAGCATTTACGGCGGGGCAGGACAGCAGAGCCGGACGGCACGCGGCATCAAAAGTGAAAAAACACGGCCTTGCTTGATGTGCGCTATTTATCCGATGATAACTTATGGTGTACATTTGCTCGCGTTTAAACGTGCAGGCGCGCTGTGGTGCGCTGCAACGAAATCTGGGTGAGAAAACATGCATATCGGCATCGCAGGCACCGGCAAAATGGGCAGTGCCATCGCCAAGCGTTTGCTTGGCCTGGGGCACAGTGTCACGGTATGGAACCGCACGGCAGCGCGCGCGCAACCCTTGGTCGAAGCAGGTTGCAAGCTGGCGGCGTCGTTGTCCGCGTTACCGGGCGGTACCGATGCAGTCATCACCATGCTGACCGACGACGCGGCGCTCGATCAAGTCTACGGCGGCGGTTTGCTGAGCGGAGCGGTGGCCGGCAAATTGTTCATCGACATGAGCACGGTGCAGCCCGCCAAGCAGATCGCCATCGGCGCGCAGGTGGCGGCAGCGGGCGCGGTGTATGTTGAATGTCCGGTGGGCGGCACGGTAGGTCCCGCGCTCGAAGGTCGGCTGCTCGGGTTCGTGGGCGGAGCCGCCAATGACGTTGCGCGGGCGCGCCGGCTGCTCGACTTGTTGTGCCGCCGGGTCGAGCACGTCGGGCCGTTTGGCGCGGGGGCCACCATGAAGCTCGCGATCAACCTGCCGCTGATGGTGTATTGGCAGACGCTGGGCGAGGCGCTGTCGTTGATCGCGCCGCTCGGGCTGGACCCGGCGCGCGTGATCGATATATTTTCCGAAACCTCGGGCGGGCCGAACCTGCTCAAGGCGCGCGGGCCGAATATTGCCAAGGCGCTGGCGGCGCAGAGTGTGCCGGTGACAGTGGAGTTGGCCACCATGCGCAAGGATGTGCGCACCATGCTCGGCTTCGGCGCCGCCAATCATTTGCGGTTGCCGCTGACCGCAGCGACGCTTGCCGCGTTTGACCAGGCGGCCAAACAGGGCATGGATCAGGCCGACTGCACCCAGTTGCCGGCCTGGTGGATCAAAGAAGGCAGCAAGGCGTGAGCGGCGCAGGCTGGTGTGCGCGCGGATGTATGTGCGGTGCGCACACCATGTCACATGGCACCACATGGCACGGCATTGCATCACACTGTGACCGGCAAACCTGATAACCTTTACAAGTTGGTAAAAACAAGCTGGCAAGAACGTGTTCGACACGTTGACAACACGAATAAAGCACCATTGACATCGCAACCAAAGGAGACAACGGTATGAAAGAAACAAACATAAAACAAAACGCCAAGAACATGACGCGGCGCAAATTTGTCGCTGCGGCCACGGCCGTGACGGCAGTGTCGGCCTTGCCAACAGCCGTGTTCGCGCAAGCCGCGCCGATCAAGATCGGTCTGTCGATTGCCCAGACCGGCCCGCTGGCCGGCGGCGGCAAGGCGGCGCTGCTCGGTTTGCAGATGTGGCGCGACGATGTCAACGCCAAGGGTGGTTTGCTCGGGCGCAAGATTGAAATGGTCGTGTATGACGACCAGACCAATCCCTCGCTCACCCCTGGCATCTACACCAAGCTGCTCGATGTCGACAAGGTTGATCTGCTGATCGCCCCCTATGGCACCAACCCGACCGCGCCGATCATGCCGCTGGTCAAGCAGCGCGGCAAGCTGCTGATGGGCAACTTCTCGTTTGAAGTCAACGAGCGCATCCAGCACGACATGTGGTTCAACAATGCGCCGTGGACCGACGCCGTGGCCTGGTCCTCCGGTTTTATGGATATGGGCATCAAGCGCGGTGCCAAAACCATCGCGTTTCTGGCGGCAGACGCCGAGTTCTCCGGTGCCTTGGCCGGCGGCGCGCGCAGCCTGGCCACTCACAACGGCCTCAAGATTGTGTACGACCAGAAATATCCGCCAAACACCAGTGACTTTTCGTCCATGATCCGTTCGGTCAAGGCGGCCAAACCCGATATCGTGTTTGTCGCCTCTTATCCGGGTGAGTCGGTTGCCATCGTGCGCGCCGTCAATGAAATTGGCGTCGGCGAAAGCGTCAAGTTGTTTGGCGGCGGCATGGTCGGCTTGCAGTTCGCGCCGATCATGGAGAGCCTGGGCTCGCAACTGAACGGCATCGTCAACTACACCTCGTATGCGCCCGAGAAAACGGTGGATTACCCCGGCTTGAAAGACTTTCTGTCGCGCTACGCTGTCAAGGCGAAGGCGGAGAAGGTCGATCCGCTCGGGTTTTACCTGCCGCCGTTCAACTACGCGCTCGGCCAGATGCTGGAGCAGGCGATCACCGCTACCAAAGGGGTGGACGACAAGGCCCTGGCCAAATACATCCGCGAGAACGAGCACAAAACCATCGTTGGCCCGATCAAATACGGGCGTAATGGCGAATGGGCCAGCGCACGCGTGTTGATGGTGCAATTCACCGGCGTCAAAGACAAAGACGTGGAGCAGTTCCGCCAGTCCGGCAAGCAGGTGATTTTGTCGCCGGAAAAATTCAAGACCGGCGAACTCAGGTTCCCGTTCGAGAAGGCACGCAAGTAATTTTTCAGTATCGCCGGAGGGGCGCTTGCCGCGCCCCTCCGTTTTTTTGTGGGTGGGTGAAGCGTGTTTACCTGGGATTTATTGATTGGTGCGCTGGTGTTCGGCTTGCTGGTCGGCTGTTTTTACGCCGCCGTGTCGATTGGCCTGTCGCTGTCGTTTGGACTGCTCGATGTGCCGCACATCGCGCATCCCTCGTTTCTGGTGGCGGGGGCGTATGCCACCTGGTGGCTGGGCACGCTCGGGCTCGACCCGATTTTGGCCGGGCTGGTGCTCGCGCCGCTGTTTTTCGGTCTCGGCGTGGTCATGTACCGGCTCTATTACGCCATGTTCGAGCGGCATGGGTCGGATACCGGCTTGCGCGGTCTGGCCTTCTTTTTCGGCGTCGCCTTCATTATTGAAGTCGCGTTGATTCTGGCGTTTGGGGTCGATCAGCGTCTGGTCGAGGCGGTGTATATCGGCAAGAGCATTGATCTGACCGACGACCTGCGCATTCCCTTGCGCCTGATTGTGGCCTTCGTGGTGGCCTTGCTCCTCACCATCGGGCTGACGCTGTATCTGGGCAAAACCTATATGGGCCGCGCGATCAAGGCGGTGGCGCAGGATCAGATTGCGCTGTCCTTGATGGGTGCAGATCCGGTCAAGGTCAAGCAGTGGGCCTTCGGCATTGCGACCGCGGTGACCGCGATTGCTGGTTCGCTCTTAATCATCATCGGCCCGGTTGATCCGCAACTGGGGCGCATCTATATTGGCCGCACCTTTTGTGTGGTGGTGCTGGCCGGGCTGGGCAGCATGAGCGGCACGCTGGTGGCGGGTATTTTGCTCGGCGTGGTCGAAACCATTGTGCTGACTTTTTTTGGCGCATCGTGGGCACCGGCGGTGGCGTTTGGCCTGCTGCTGGTGATGCTGGGTGTGAGGCCGCAAGGCTTGTTTGGAAGATAAGCAACATGGGCCAAAACCATACAATTTTTATCGGCGGCTGCGTAGCCGTCATTTTGGCGGCGATTGCGCTGATGGCAGGCGTCTCCAGTGACTACGTGTTCAACGCCTCTTTCGTGGTGCTGCAGTTTGTGGTGCTGGCGAGCGCATGGAACATCCTCGGCGGCTACGCGGGCTATGTCAACTTTGGCACCAGCGCGTTTTTTGCGCTGGGTGGTTATTCGGCGTTGTTCATGATTAAAGCGTTCGATGCGCCGCTGCTAGTGCAAATTCTGGTTGCATCGGCTGTGACCGGGCTGCTCGGTCTCGCCATCGGCTTGATCTCGTTGCGCCTGCGCGGCATTTTCTTTTCGATCGGCACCGTGGCGGTGGCCATCATTCTTGAAACCGTCATTCTCAATTTTGAATATCTGGGCGGTGCCAAGGGTGTGCAAATGATGCGGCCGGAGCCGATGGCGCCGTTTGCCAGCTACGACAAAATGCTGTTTTTTGTCATGGTGCTGATGTCGATTACTGCGGTGGCGGTGGGGCGCTATATCGAGAACTCGTGGATCGGGCGCGGTCTGCGTGCGATCAAGGACAACGAAGAAGCGGCCGAGTGCGCGGGTGTACCCACCCTCAAGCTCAAGCTGATCGCCACCGTGGTGTCGGGCGCATTGATGGGCGCAGCCGGCGCACCGCTGGTGATGTACATGCGCTTCATCGAGCCGGTTAGCGCCTTCAGCCTCAACTACTCAGTGTCGGCGCTGGCGATGCCGATCATCGGCGGCACCTCGTCGTGGATCGGGCCAATCATCGGCTCACTGCTGCTCGGCTCGGTACAGCAGATCGTGACGGTGACGATCTCGTCCGAACTCAATGTGCTGATCGTCGGTGTGCTGCTGGTGTTTTTTGTGGTGGTGGCACCCGATGGCATTTTGGGATTGGTGCGCAAACTGCGGGATAAAAATAAAGCCTCGGGTAAAGCCCCGGCGAACCCCGCAGGAGGTGCCAAATGAGCGCACTTCTTAAAGTCGCTGGTGTGTCGAAGCACTTCGGCGGCTTCACGGCACTCTCCAATATCAACCTCGAAGTCAAACCGGGCGAGCGCTTGGGCCTGATCGGCCCGAACGGTTCCGGCAAGACGACACTGATTAACTGTGTATCCGGCGCGCTCAAGAACGACGCGGGCGATGTTATCTTCAAGAATGAAAACCTGAACGGCCTGGCACCGCACCAGCGCACCCGGCGCGGCATCGCGCGCTCGTTCCAGATTCCGCGTCCGTTTCACAGCATGACGCCGGTAGAGAACCTGGCGGTGCCGCTCGAATACGTGACCTATCGCGGCGTTGCGCACAAGCACGACATCAAGGGCGAGGCCGAGGCAATTTTGCGCGACATGGGCCTGGGCGACAAAATGCATGCGAACTGCGCCGGATTGTCGCAGGTCGAATTGCGCAAACTCGAACTGGCGCGCGCGATGGCGGCGCGTCCGGCTCTGCTGATTTCGGACGAGGCGATGGCGGGTCTGTCGCATGGCGAGGTCGATGAAGTGCTGGAGATTTTGTTCAAACTCTCCAAGACCGGCATCACCATCATCATGATCGAACACATCATGCACGCCATCATGCGTTTTTCGGAGCGGGTGGTGTGTCTGGACGCGGGGCAGTTGATTGCCGAGGGCATACCCGCCGAAATTGTGAAAAATCCCGAAGTGCGGAGGGCTTATCTTGGCGCTTGAACTTCATGTGTCCGGCCTCGAAGCAGGCTACGGCGCGGTGCGCGCGCTGCAAGGCGTTTCGCTCAATGTGCAGGAAGGCGAAACCGTCGCGCTGCTCGGCACCAATGGCAACGGCAAGAGCACGCTGATGAAATGCCTCACCGGCTTGGTGCGGCCGACAGCGGGCAGCATCACGCTCAAAATGGATGGCGTAGAGCACAACCTGATCGGCAAAGGCCCGCAGGAAATTGTGGGCCTCGGCGTGGCGATGGTGGCTGAAGGGCGGCGTTTGTTTCCGCGCCTGACGGTGGAAGAGAATTTGTATCTCGGCGCTTACCGCCCGCTGGCGCGCGCTGAGCTGAACAAGAATCTCGATTTTTGCTATACCACCTTCCCGATTCTCAAAGAGCGGCGCAAGCAACTGGCCGGCAGCATGTCGGGCGGGCAGCAGCAAATGGTGGCGATTGCACGCGCGCTGATGTCGGCACCCAAACTGTTGCTGGTGGATGAGCCATCGGTTGGTTTGTCGCCGCTGCTAGTGTCGCAGACCATCGAAAAAATTGGCGAGCTCAACCGCAAGCACGGCATGACGGTGCTGATGGCCGAGCAGAATTTCCACCAGACCATCAAGATCGCGCATCGCGGCTACGTGCTGGTGCATGGCGAGATCGCGTTCGAGAGCAGCAACGTGGCTGAGCTTGAAAACAACGAGATGGTGAAGAACCTGTATCTGGGTGCGTAACGCGGGCAGTGATGCGGATGCATCCTGACGCTCTGGCTGACCCTGTAGCTGACCACTCGATTGGTCATTTTCTTGCGCGCTGGCTGGAGCGGTTCAATGCCGCGCTGGCAGAAGGCGATCCGGCGGGTGTCGCCGCGCTGTTTGCACCCGATAGTCATTGGCGTGATCTGCTGGCCCTGACCTGGGGCATTGAGACCATCAGTGGCGGCACCGTCATCGGTCGGCGTTTGGCTGCATCCGGTTTGCAATGCAAAGTGCGCCAATTTGAGATTGATCCGGCGCGCTGCGCGCCGCGTGTGCTGGAGCGCGCCGGTGCCAAGGTGATCGAGGCGGTACTGCGGTTTGAGACCGAGACCGGCCACGGCGCGGGGTTGGTACGGTTTCGATGGGATGGCCAATTGGATGCGGGCGCCGCCGCGCTGCCGCAGGCGTGGACGCTGCTGACACGCCTCGAAGACTTGAAGGGGCACGAAGAAGCGGTGCTGCGCGCACAGCGCGAGGAGCCGCCATTCGCGCGTGAGTTTCACGGCCCCAATTGGCAGGATCAACGCCGCGCCTCAAGCGCCTATGCGGATCACGATCCCGCCGTGCTGATTGTGGGCGGCGGTCACGCCGGCGTCACCGCCGCTGCGCGCCTCGGACAACTGGGTGTCGATGCCTTGGTGATCGACAAGGAGGTGCGCATCGGCGACAACTGGCGGCTGCGCTATCACGGCCTCAAGTTGCACAACCAGGTGCATAGCAATCATCTGCCCTACATCCCGTTTCCTGCCAGCTGGCCGCTGTATCTGTCCAAAGACAAGTTCGCCAATTGGCTCGAAGCGTATGTCGAGAGCATGGAGATCAATTTTTGGACGCAGACGGCGCTTGAAGGTGCGGCCTACGACGCGGCAGCGGGCGTGTGGCGCGCGCGCCTGCGCTGCGCTGATGGCAGCCTGCGCACCATGCGGCCCCGCCATATCGTGATGGCGACCAGTGTCAGCGGCACCCCGCATTTGCCAGAGATTGCTGGATTGGAAAATTTCGGCGGCTGCGTGCTCCATTCGAGCCAATTTGGCAATGGCACGCAGTGGCGTGACCGCAAGGTGCTGGTGTTTGGCACTGGCACCAGTGCGCACGACATCGCACAAGACCTGCATGGCAGCGGCGCGCACGTCACCATGGTGCAACGCAGCCCCACTCTCGTCGTCAATGTCGAGCCGAGCGCGCAGTTATATGACGGTGTATATCTGGGGCCGGGGCCATCGCTCGAAGACCGCGACCTCATCAATGCGTCGATGGTGTTGCCTCTGACCAAGATCGCGCACAAGCTGTTGACCGATCAAGTCAAACAGATCGATCAGTCCTTGCTCGACGGGTTGGAACAAGCCGGCTTCAAACTCGACTTCGGCGAAGGCGGCACTGGCTGGCCGCTCAAATACCGCACACGCGGCGGCGGCTACTACTTCAACGTCGGCTGCTCGGAATTGATCGTCAAACGCCAGATTGGTCTGGTGCAGTATCAGGACATCACCAGCATTGGCGCGCAGGGCGTGCAGATGCGCGATGGCCGCGAGTTGCAGGCTGATTTGATCGTGCTGGCCACCGGCTACAAAGGACCGGGCCATCTGGTTGAATCCTTGTTCGGCCAGGACGTGGCGCAGCGCGTGGGGCCAGTGTGGGGGTTCGATGCGCACACACAGGAAATGCGCAATATGTGGACCCGCACCGCGCAGCCGGGCTTGTGGTTCACCGCTGGGGCGTTCTCGCAATGCCGCATCTATTCCAAAATCCTGGCGCTGCAAATCAAGGCTGCGGAAACCGGCATGCACTAACGCCGGAGAAGTCCGGTCCATGTGGCCCCGGTCAATTGCGGTATCGTGACTGTTTCACCAACAATCGACCTGAGGGGAATTGACATGAGTGATGCGCCGCAAGTTTCCAAAGACGAGCAAAACTGGGCCATGTTTTGTCATTTGTCCGCACTCTCCGGATTCATCATTCCATTCGGCAGTGTGATCGGGCCGCTGGTCATCTGGCTGATGAAACGCGCTGAGATGCCAATGGTTGAAGTGCATGGCAAGGAGGTGCTCAATTTTCAGATCACGGTGATGATCGCCGCAGTGGTCAGCATGGTGCTGATGTTCGTGTTCATCGGCTTTTTGCTGCTGGCTGTGGTCGCCATTGGCGCATTGATCCTGACCATCATGGCTGCGATCAAGGTATCGAACGGCGACTACAGTTACCGCTATCCGTTTACGCTGCGCCTGATTAAATGAGCGCAGCGGCGCACGGGCGGCGTTCGGTCTGCCTGTAGGGTTGCTGAGTTTGCCCGCCTCGCAGCACGGCTGACAGACCCCAGCCCGTTGCTGTCCTGGGCGGGGGCGTCAGCAACGGCGCGCGTCAGTGCTTGATCGCCGCGTTCAGCGCCGGCATCACTTTCTCTGCCATCAGTTCCATCGAGCGCTTGCCAAGCTTGGCATCCGCCCAGTCGATGCCGCAATAGAGCAGGGTGCCGAAATCGCCGATCTGCCCGCGGAAGGCGAGCAACTGTTCGGTCACTTGTTCCGGCGTGCCGGCAATCACCAGATCATCGATCACACCATCGAGCGTGACGGATTCATCCGGTGCGTCTTTGGATTGTTTGAACAGGTTGGAGCGGCCGGCGCGGCGCAGTTTGTAGAGCAGTTGCTTGTAATAAAAGCGGTAGGGGCTGTCTTCACCCTTGCCGTAGGTCTGCGAGGTGGCGGCGTCGTCACTCACAAAAATGGTTTTGGCGACGCGCCAGTTGGCTGGGTCTGCCACTCGATTGCCCAACGCGCAACCTTCGACATATTTGCCCCAGTGTGATTTCACCCACTGCGGCAAAAGGAAGTTGGCCGAGATGGTGTCCCAGCCGCGCGCAGCTGCGGCGCTGACACCGCCGGAGAATGGCTCAACTGCCGTCACCACAATCGGCGGGTGCGGGCGTTGATAAGGTTTCAACACCGTGCCCTGACCAATCTCCTGAATCAGTGTGCGCTCGGTCGAGAGATTCCAGAACTGGCCCTTGAGGTTGTAGGGTGCATCGGTCGTCCACAACGCAATCATGTGGTTGATGCATTCGAGAAACATTGCCTTGCGGTCGCGGTCAAGGTTCTCGAACATTTCCATGTCGGACGGCAGGCCGCCGGGGCTGATACCGACAATCAGGCGGCCTTCGAGCAGGTTGTCGAGCATGGCGACATTGGCCGCGAAGGCGGCGGGATGACCATTGGGCAGATTGAGGGTGCCGGTGCCGAGCTTGATGCGGGAGGTAGCCTGCACCAGGCTCGACAAAAACATCAGGCACGAGGGAATCGTCTCGGCCAGGTCGGTGCTGTGCTCGCCGACATAAGCCTCAATGAAACCGAGCCGGTCGGCCAGCAGAATGGCTTCGCGGTCTTCCTTCAGGGTCTCGATGTAATTGCGCCCGGGCGGGTGCAGGGGCATGGTGAAGTAGCCGAGTTGCATGGGGATTCCTTTGCGGCTTTGAGGCGCTCGTTATTTATCAACTTATAAATTATAACGGGCACGCCAATCCACACCACGAGGCACCACTCCCGGCCCGGCATCATCCGGAAAGCCTTGGTGGACAAGGCTTTCCGGACTGCGGCCATTACACCATTACACTTTTCCGAGGGCGCGCAAAATCCGCTCAGGCGTGAACGGTTGCTCGGTCACGCGCGCCTTGAACGGTGCCAGCGCATCGTTAATCGCATTCATGATCGCCGCCGGTGCGCCCGCCGTGCCGGCCTCGCCCGCGCCCTTGGCACCGAGTTCAGACGATTTGGTGGGCGTCTCGACGTGGCCCAAAATCATGTCGGGCATCTCGGCGGCCATCGGCACCAGGTAATCGGCCAGGGTCGCGTTGAGCATCTGTCCGGTGTCGTCGTACAGGCACTCCTCAAACAGCGCGCCGCCGATGCCTTGCACGATGCCGCCACGCAATTGCTCATCGACCAGCGCCGGATTGATGATGGTGCCGCAGTCTTCCACCATCCAGTGTTTGAGCAGCTTGACGAAGCCGGTGTCGGGATCGACCTCGACATAGCTCGCCTGAATGCCGTTGGTGAAGATGAAAGGGTAGTCGCGCTGGCCGTATTGGCGTGACACTGTGAGTTCGGGCTGGAACGCACGCGGCAGCGTGTCGGGGCGGTACTGGCCGATGCGCGCGGCTTCGGCCAGGGCCAGCACAGTTTCGCCAGTTTGCGTATCGACGATCTGGGCGGCGCGCAGATCAAGACCGGCTGCATCGCGATTGAGGATCGCGGCGGCAAGCGCGAGCACATTGGCCTTGAGCGCCTTGCCGGCCTGCAAGGCGGCTTCACCGCCGATACCGGCCCCGCGCGAAGCCCAGGTGCCACCGCCGTAGGGCGTGACATCGGTGTCGCCGGTGATGACGCGCACATGCTCAACCGGCACGCCAACCGCGGAGGCCACCACCTGGCTGATGATGCCTTCGGTGCCTTGCCCCTGCTCAGTCACGCCAGTGATAGCAGTGACCCAGCCGGTGGGCTCCAGACGCAGGGTGCAGCCGTCTTGCGACGAAATGCGCGCGCCGCCGACGCCGTAAAACGCGGCCGAGGGGTTGGTGACTTCGATCAAGGCCGCCAGACCGATGCCGCGCTGCACGCCCTTGGCGCGCAGGGCTTTCTGCTCGGCGCGCAAGCCCTCGTAGTCCATCAGTTTGAGCAGCTTGTCGAGGCAGGCGTGGTGCGACAGCGACTCAAACTTCATACCCGAGGCCGAGGTGAACGGATACTTGTCATCGGCGATCAGATTGCGGCGGCGGAACTCGGCTGGGTCCATACCGAGCGCCTGCGCCGCGTGATCGACCAGGCCTTCGGTGACCGCAACCGCAATCGGGTGCCCCACGGCGCGGTATTGGCAAGTCGGCGTCTTGTTCTGGAACACCACGCGCAGTTCGGCGCGGTAGTGCTTGAAGTCATACGGTCCGCCGGTGAGGTTGACCACCTGATTGCCTTCGACCGCGCTGGTGCGCGGATAAACCGAGTAGGGGCCGATGCCGGTCAGGTCGTCGATTTCGATGGCGATGATCTTGCCGTCTTTATCGACGCCGATTTTTCCTTTGACGCGGTGATGGCGCGAGTGAATGTCAGTCGTCATCGATTCGAGCCGGTCGGCCAGGTAGCGTACTGGCCGTCCCAGCAGCTTGGCGGCGCCCACGATCGCCATTTCATCTGGATACACATGCACTTTGATGCCAAAGCTGCCACCGACATCGCGCGCCATCACGCGCACGTTTGATTCGGGCAGGTCGAGATGCTTGGCAAAAATGTCGCGCATCATGTGTGGCGCTTGCGTCCCCATCGTCACATTGAGTTGCTGCTCGGACGGATTGAAGTCGGCCGTGATGGCGCGCGGCTCCAGGCACACGCCGGTGTGGCGGCCCATGCGGAAGGTGTCTTCAACCACCAGGTGCGCGCCCGCGAACGCCGCGTCCACTTCGCCGGTGTCAACGCCGCGCGTGAAGGCGAGGTTGTCGCCGAGGTCAGGGTGAATCACCGGCGTGGCCGCATCGAGCGCGGTTTCCATGTCGGTCACAGCCGGCAGCGGCTCGTATTCAACTTCGACCAGTTGCGCTGCGTCTTCGGCCTGCGCGCGGGTTTGCGCGGTGATGATGGCGACCGCCTCACCCTGCCAGGTGGCACGATTCAAAGCGATGGCGTATTGCGGGGCTGACTTCATGCCTTTGAAGTGGGTGAGGGTGGCAACCCAGGGCGACACGGCGCGCGCCATGTCCTGCCCATTGCCGCACCAGAACACACCAGGTGCCTTGCGTGCGGCGTCGAGGTTCAAGCTGACGATCCGCGCATGCGCATGCGGGCTGCGCACAAAGGCGGCGTGCAGTTCACGCGGCAGACGCAGGTCATCGGTGAATTGACCGCGCCCGGCCAGCAGGCGTTTGGCATTTTGACGCGGCACATCCTGGCCGATATAGTTGGTGGGCTTCAAGCCCGGCACGGGGGCGTTCATGCGGCCTCCTTGGCGGTTGTGTTCGCAGCAGCACCGAGTTTTTTCCCGGCGCTGCGGTTCTTTGCCGTCGTTTCAATCGCATCGACGATGGCTTCGTAGCCGGTACAGCGGCAGTAGTTGCCCGACAGGTATTCGCGAATCTCCTCGCGCGATGCGTGCGGCTTCTGGTTCAACAGCGCAGTGGCGCACACCAGCATGCCCGGCGTGCAGTAACCGCATTGCAAGGCATTGCGTTGATGAAACGCCGTCTGCAAATCGGCAATTGCGCCCGACTCGGTCAGGCCTTCGACGGTTTGCACCTCCGCGCCCTGCAACTGGCAGGCCAGCGTGAGGCAGCCGCGCACGATTTCGCCATCCACCAGCACCGTGCAGGCACCGCACACGCCATGCTCGCAACCAGTATGCGAGCCGGTCAGGCCGAGGTCGTTGCGCAAAAAATCGATCAAGTGAGTGCGCGGCTCAACCGCGCGGCTCACCGATTCGCCGTTGACATTGAGTGTCAAGTTAACAATATGTTCGGTAGTCATGATGTCCTCGATTCAAGCCGGTTTGACTGCTGATGGGGCCAACAGTTTGTTGAGCAAGCGTCCCAGCAGCACGCGCGACAAGTGCAGCTTGGTGGCCGGACTGTTGTACAGATCGGCAATCACGCTCAAGTCTTTTTCCAGACAAGCCTGCGCAGCGGCGCTGGCGGCGGCATCACCACTGCTGCCATCGAGCGCCGCCATCGCGCCACGCGCCAACACGGGCCGTGTTGAGACACCGAAATAAGCGATACGGGTCGCGCTTAGCTTGCCGCCGGTCTTGCACGCATTCACAAACGCCCCGGCAATCGCGTAATCACCGCTGCGCCGCGTCAGCTCGCCAAAGCTGGTGCAAGCACCGGCAGCGGGCAGCGGAATCTGAATGCTCTTGAGCACTTCATCGGCTGCCATGCCGGTTTCAAACAATGCGGTGAAAAAGCCATCGGCCTTCACGCGGCGCTCGCCCCGGCTGGACGCGAGCGTGATCGACATATCAAACGCCAGCGCCGCAGCCGGCCATTCCGCAGCCGGATCGGCCAGCGCAATGCTGCCGCCGATGGTGCCGCGATTGCGAATCGCCGGATGGGCAATCTGCGCCGCCGCCTCGGCCAGTGCGGGGAAATGCTGCTTCACGCTCGCCGAGTGCTCGATGTCAGCATGCCGCGTCAGCGCGCCGAGCACCATTTCGTTGCCATCCACGCGAATGCCGCGCATGCCGGCAATCTGCGAGATGTCGATCAACAGATCAGGCTGCGACAAGCGCAGATTGAGCGTGGGAATCAAACTCTGGCCGCCGGCCAGAATGCGTGCGCCGCTGCCGTGGGCGGCCAGCAGTGCGCAGGCGCGCTCAAGGCTTTCGGCGCGTTGATAGGCGAAGGGTGGGGCTTTCATCGTGTCTCCATTTGAGTGTTGAGGGCAATGACGGAGTAGCGCAATCTTGTAGTGCAATGCCTCCCAGAATGGCTCTGAGAGCGGTGCTCATGATGTTGTGCGGCTGAAAGTGTTGGTGAGAGCGGTTCTCGTCCCTTACCCCGCTTCAATGACTGCAACAGATCGCTTGACCACTGACGGCAACCCGCACGCATCGTACTGCGGCGTGCTGCCGCACCTTTTTGATGGTCAACCTTGATACCGGCGTGGACCAGCTTTACGGCGAACTCCATGAAATAGGCGGAACGATTGTATTCCGCCCGGTCATTCAGCTACCGCGGTTCGGGCACCGGTGCGGCAACATCAACCCTCACTCCAATTGACCAAAGTCAGCGGTGCACGAATACGTTTGAAATGCTTTTGGTTGTTGGTCACCAGCACTGCGCCAGCGGCCAGCGAGTGTGCTGCGATCATCATGTCGATCTCGCCGATTGGTTTGCCGCTGCTGACGAGTTGATGGCGGATATCGGCGTACCAGCCGGCGGCTTCGCTGTCCCACGGCAGCACGCGGACGATTTTGAGGAACTGGCGTACGGCCAGATGCAGGCGGTGCTCGGGCGGCAGGCGCTTGAGGCCATAGAGCAATTCGGCGCGGGTCATGACCGAGATGCAGACCAAGGCGGGTGAAATCGCGCGCAGCTTCGCGCCGATAGCGGGTGAGCGCCCTTTGATGATGTAGCTGGCGGTGTCAGTGTCCAGCATGTGCAGCATGGCGGTCTGCCCTATGCTGCGCCGTCGAACACGCCATCTTCTTTGGGCATGACATTCATTGGGCGATCCGCCATGAATGTTTTTGGCACGTCAATGCCTTGCACGAATTCGAAGAAGTCGTCCCAGGTATTGACGCCGGGGCGGGTGGACAGCACCACATCGCCCGTGGCTTCATCGCGGTTGATGTACACCTCGTCATTGGCAAAGCGAAATTCAGCAGGGAGCCGAACTGCCTGGCTGCTGCCGTTCATGAATAACTTGGCGATGCGGGCGTTTTGCATTTTTATCTCCTGCGGGATCAGTAGTATATGCGTTAGTATATACTACTTATTGGTGCCGTTTTTTTTCGCCTGACGTGGAGATTTGGCACTGTGTCATTCAGGCAACCCGGGTCTGAAATTCGATCGGGTGTAGATCAACCGGCGGTCAAGTGTTTGCTGTCACTGCGCTGACAGCCGCGAATAGCCCGCGAATCGTTTCTGCCCTGATGTTGCGCGTGATGAACACTAACCGCGTGCCGGTGTCAGCGCTAGGCCAGCGATCCAGTTCGACCGGCGGATGGAAGATGTGTTGCACGCCTTGCACCACCACCGCTTTGCCATCGACGTTGACGATGCCCTTGACGCGCAGCATGTCGGGGCCGCGCAGGGTGGTGAGCAGTTCCATTGCGGCTGAAAACGTTTCCCATGTAAACCGGGTGTCGAAGCGCAGCGAGAGCGTGTTGATGGCGGGGTCGTGGCGCGAGCCGGTGCGCTCGCGCAGATAGCGTTCGCCGGACTCGCTGCTGCCGTCGAGTGCTTCGCCGAGAAAACGCAGCGTGCCTGCGCCCGCGCGCGCGCTGGCGAGGCCGAGGCCGGTCAGTTCGGACGGCTCGATCACGCCCATCAATACGATGCGGCTGTCGGCTTGCGGGTTGACCGCGTGGATTGCTTCACGCAGCACCGTGATCGCTGCCTCGTTGCTGAGGTCGCTCTTGGTGATGAGGATGCGGTCGGCCAGCGCAATTTGTTTTTTGGCTTCGGGTTGCTGCTCCAGCAGCGCGGCACCATTGACCGCATCGACCAATGTGACGACACCATCGAGGCGGTATTGGGCGGCGAGCATGGTGTCGCTCACCAGGGTTTGCACTACGGGTGCGGGGTCGGCCAGACCGGTGGTCTCGACAATCACGCGGTCGAAGTCGGCGATTTGTCCGGCGCGGCGCTGGCCGAATAATTCACGCAGCGTCTCCTGCAAATCGGTGCGCACGGTGCAGCA
Source organism: Burkholderiales bacterium (assembly GCA_031428855.1). Taxonomy (GTDB): domain Bacteria; phylum Pseudomonadota; class Gammaproteobacteria; order Burkholderiales; family JAEUOS01; genus CANJDH01. The sequence continues at coordinate 16,671 of JANOYK010000027.1, forward strand.
CAGGCAGCCGTTGGCGAGCAGCGAGACGTTCTCGGACGACATCGTGACCAGATCGGGGTCGATGCCGATCTCGCCGATTTCGTTGATGACGACTGCGACCCGTTTCATGTCCGGGTGCTTGAGCAGCCGGCTAATCAGCGTGGTTTTGCCGCTGCCGAGGAAGCCGGTGATGAGGGTGACCGGCAATTTGCCGGAGAGGGGATCGCGCACGGCGGTGTGGGTTGTTGCGATGAATGTCGAGAGTCAGTTGGGGGCTGAGCTAAAGGTCCGCCCCAATCGATTAAATATTCATCTCCAGCACGTACAAGCCGCCACCAAAACGGTCCATCGTATAGACGATCTGGCGTTCATCCACATAGACGTCGTTCAACTGAATCGCGCCCGAGGGTGACATCGTGGGCGCACCCGGCACGAAGTAGGCAACCTCCTGCACCTGATACGGATTGGAGGTGTCATAGACGCGCACACCGCCGTTGAAAAAGGTGCAGACGACGATGGTGTCGGACTGGAACGACAGCGGCAGCGGCAGATTCTCGTGCAGGTTGTGCGCACCGAAACGGCCGCCGCGCTTGGTGAAGACATCAGGCGGCGGCATCGGGAAGGTGCCAATCGGCACCGGGTTGGCTTCGTTGCGTGCATCGACCATCCACACCAGCTTGGGCCAGTCCTTGCCATCGTCCATCACGCATTCGTCGCTCACTACCCACAGGTCACGCTTGAACAGCGGCAGCACGGTGTGGGTGAAGCCGTTAAACGGCGGCGAGTGGTTCCACTGCGAGGCGACCTTGATGTGGCTTTGGTCGCTGATGTCGAGCACGATGGCACCGCCGTCGATGTAGCCGATATAGGCGCGATCCGGCCGCTCGGGGTAGACGTTGGTGTTGTGGGTGCGAAAACCCATGTCGAAGGGGGCGGGCAGGCGCGCGGGTGCGGGGGCGGCGTCGCCTTCGCGCGTGCCGGGATACCACCAGCGCCCGGTCTCGACCGGCTTGGCCGGGTTCGATATATCGATGATGCGGTAGAACTGGTCGTCAAGCGGATTGCGTGGCTGAAAATCGGGCGCGCCCGAGGCTATGTGGACGGTCTTGCCATCGACAAACCAGACGCAATGGACGCCGCGTGAATAGGGGCCGGAGCAATCGAAATGGGAAATCAGTTTCGGTTTCTCAGGTGTGCTGATGTCAAATATATCGATGCCGGCCGGCTTCAGGTTCACGGTTTTGGTTTGGTACGCCACCACCATGATGTCGCCCACCACATCGAGCGAGTTGGAGCGCACCTGCATGTGCGGCAGTTCGGTCTGCACCACCAGTTTGGGCGCGCGCGGGTCGGTGACATCGACGCCGGTGAAATTTTTCGGTGCGGACTCGTGCGCCATCCACATGATGCGGCGGCCATCGCGGGTTTGCTGCATCGCCATGCCTTCGCCCATGCCGCCGAAACCGGCCAGCCCGTGGTGCGACAACAGCTTCATGTTGAGGGAAAGGGTTTGATCGGCGCGGCCGGCGGGTTTGGGTGCGTTGAGTGACATGGGGTACCGTGTGTGAGAGGACTCGTTATTTAGCAAGCGATAATATAGACTATCGCAGGAAACCAGAAATTGACCTGTGCCAACAATAGAGGAGACGCCATGACCAAATACCGATCCGCAATTCGATTCGTCAAATGCGCAGCGGGCGCGCTGCTTGGCGCGGCGCTCTGCGCGCTGTCGTTTACGGCGCTGGCGCAGACGTTTCCGGACAAGCCAGTCAAACTGGTGGTGACCTATCCGCCCGGCGGCAGCTCGGATTTGATGGCGCGCATCATGGGCCAGAAACTCAATCAGGTGTGGGGCCAGCCGGTGGTGATAGAGAGCAAGCCGGGGGCTAACGGCTCGATCGGCACCGAGTATGCCGCGCGCCAGACGGCCGACGGCTATACGTTTCTGATCGGCAACATGCAGGGCCTGTCGGTCAATCCGCTGCTCAACAAGGTGCCATACAACGTTGACAAGGATTTCATTCCAGTGTCGCTCACGACCACCGGCTCCAACATTCTGGTCGTGCCGGCGGCATCGCCATTCAAAACACTGGGCGAACTGATCGGCGCTGCGCGCGCCAAGCCGGGCACAATCAACTTCGCCACCAGCGGCCCGGGCAGCCTGTCGCATCTGGCGTCGGAGTTGATCATGCGCCAGGCCAATATCAAAATGGCGCATATTCCCTACAAGGGCGGCGGGCAGGCCATCATTGATGTGATTGCCGGTCAGGTCCAATTTATTGTGTCCGATGCACTGCCGGTGGTGCAACATCTCAAATCAGGCAAGGTGCGCCCGCTGGCGATCACCAGCGCCAAGCGCTCGCCGCTGTTTCCCGACATTCCGACCTTTGCCGAAGCGGGCCTGCAGGGGCTGGTGGTGGTCAATTGGTGGGGTGCCTTCCTGCCGAGCGGAACGCCGCAGCCGGTGGTGACTGCCTACCATCAGGCCCTCAGCAAAATCATGTCCGATCCTGACCTCAAGGAGCGCTTCGCCGGCCTCGGGGTGGAAGCCCATGTCACGACGCAGGAAGAGTTCCGTACCTTCATGGCCAATGAGAAGGCGATGTATACCAAGCTGATTGCCGACAACGGCATCAAGGGCGATCAGTAACCGGCGCTCTGATCGTGCTTCGTGACCGTGCTCCGCTGATGATCTGATCGCAAACGACATTGCAAACTTCATGACGACCCAACTTCCCAGTCAGCGCGTTCCGTTCTCATCGATCATTGACCGTCCTCCACTGGTGGTGCCCGATGGCGGGCGCATGCTGGTGTGGGTGATCGTCAATGTCGAACATTGGGG
>JANOYK010000028.1:0-3211 GCA_031428855.1 Burkholderiales bacterium
GGACCGCCCGATCCCCGATGAAGAGCGCAAAAAAATCGCGCTGTTCTGCAATGTGCAGGCCAAAGCGGTGGTGTCGGTGTGGGACGCCAAATCGATTTACCAGGTGCCCGGCATGCTGCACCAGCAGATGCTCGACGAGATCGTCTGTCACAAACTCGGCATTCTCGCCAAGCCAGCCAACCTGTCGCGCTGGGCTGAACTGGTAGAGGCACAGGAACACCCGCGCCACCAGATCACGATTGCGATGGTCGGCAAATATGTCGAACTGGCCGATTCCTACAAATCGCTCAATGAAGCGCTGACCCACGCCGGGATTCACACCCGCACCAAAGTGAAAATCGATTACGTCGATTCCGAAGCACTGGGTGATGCCGACGCGCGTGCAGTCGCCATGGCGCTCGAAGGGGCCGATGCGGTGCTGGTGCCGGGCGGCTTCGGCGTGCGCGGAGTCGAGGGCAAGATCCGCGCGATCCGCCATGCGCGTGAAAACGGCATTCCCTATCTCGGCATTTGTCTGGGCATGCAATTGGCCACGATTGAGTTCGCGCGCAATGTGTGCGGCCTCGCCGAAGCCAACAGCACCGAGTTCAACCAGCAGACGCCGCACCCGGTAGTCGGCCTGATTACGGAGTGGATGGACCGCAGCGGCAACGTAGAGAAACGCGACGCATCGTCTGATATGGGCGGCACCATGCGCTTGGGTTCGCAACAATGCCCGGTCAAACCGGGCACGCGCGCTGGCAGCATTTATGGCGCGCATGTGAATGAGCGCCACCGCCACCGCTATGAAGTTAACAACCATTACGTCGCCCAGTTTGAAGCGGCCGGCATGGTGATCTCGGCGCGCACGCCCACCGAAGATCTGCCCGAGATGATGGAGATTCCGGCGCACCCGTGGTTTGTCGGCGTGCAGTTTCACCCCGAGTTCACCTCGACGCCGCGCAGCGGGCACCCGCTGTTCAAGTCCTACGTGGAGGCGGCGCTGGCGTATCAGGGCGCGCGCGCGCAGTTGACGGCCATAGCAGCAGAGCGGGCCGCGCTGGTTCACGCGCAGGCCGCCTGACGCTACGCGGATCGACAGCGGCGATGAAACTATGCGGCTTTGAAGCGGGTCTCGATCAGCCGCTGTTCCTGATCGCCGGGCCGTGCGTGATCGAATCAAGCGAAATGGCGATGGAAACCGCCGGGCGCTTGAAGGAAATCGCCGCAGCGGTGGGCATCCCCTTCATCTACAAATCGTCGTTTGACAAAGCCAACCGCACCTCGGGCACCTCGTTTCGCGGCCCCGGCATCAGCGCCGGCCTCAAAATTCTCGATGAGGTCAAAAAATACATCGGCGTGCCGGTGCTGACCGACATTCACGACACGCCCGAGATCAACGAAGTCGCCGCCGTGGTCGATGTGTTGCAGACGCCGGCCTTCCTGTGCCGCCAAACCGATTTCATCCGCGCCGCAGCCTCGGCCGGCAAACCGGTCAACATCAAAAAGGGCCAGTTCCTGTCGCCGTGGGAAATGAAAAACGTCGTCAACAAGGCGCGTGATGCTTCCGGTGCTGACAACATCATGGTGTGCGAGCGCGGCGCATCGTTCGGCTACAACACGCTGGTGTCCGACATGCGCTCGCTGATGGTGATGCGCGACACCAACTGCCCGGTCGTGTTCGACGCGACCCACTCGGTGCAGCAGCCGGGCGGGCAGGGCGACAAGTCGGGCGGGCAGCGCGAGTTTGTGCCGGTGCTGGCGCGCGCAGCGGTGGCAGCCGGTGTGGCGGGGGTGTTTATGGAAACCCACCCCGACCCGGCCAAGGCCTTGTCCGACGGCCCCAACGCCTGGCCGCTCGCGCTTATGCAAGAATTGCTGGAAACCCTGGCCGAACTGGACCGCGTGGTCAAGCGGCGCGGTTTTGCTGAACAGACTTTGACGCAGTAGATTTTTTGACGCAAGCCATTTTTGAGGAGCAACCCTGACATGTCTGCTTATCTGATTTATGACGCGGTAGTAACCGATCCTCAAAAATACGAACACTACAAAACCCTGTCGCCGGTGGCAATTGCGGCCTACGGCGGCAAGTTTGTCGTGCGCGGCGGCAAGCACGAGGCGGTCGAGGGCAACTGGAAACCGAACCGCATGGTGATGGTCGAGTTTCCCAGCTACGAGCGCGCCCAGGAGTTTTGGAACTCACCCGAATACAGCGCCGCGCGCAAGGCGCGCGAGGGCGCGGCCGATGCCAAAGCCGTGATCGTGCAAGGACTGGAACCCTCCACCTGACACCGCAGGGGAGCCCTGGGCGCGATGCGCGCGAATCGGGTGAACCGCACGCGGCCCCCGAGGCAAACCAACAAACCAGCACGTCACCCCACCAGCACAGCATTCGCGCCCGAGGGCGCTTCTACATCAACACCGGAGCTTGAACATGAGTGCAATCGTAGACATCGTTGGCCGCGAAATCATCGACTCACGCGGCAATCCCGCGGTCGAATGCGATGTGCTGCTCGAATCAGGTGTGATGGGCCGCGCCGCCGTGCCTTCGGGCGCATCGACCGGTTCGCGCGAGGCGATTGAACTGCGTGACGGTGACAAAGACCGCTATTTCGGCAAGGGTGTCCTCAAAGCGGTCGAACACATCAACACCGAAATTGCCGAAGTGGTGGCTGGTCTTGATGCCAACGAGCAAGCCTTTCTCGACAAAGCGCTGATCGAACTCGACGGCACTGAAAACAAGGGCCGCCTCGGTGCCAATGCCATCCTCGCGGTGTCGATGGCCACCGCCAAAGCGGCGGCTGAAGAAACCGGCCTGCCGCTCTACCGTTACTTAGGCGGTTCGGGCCAGATGCAATTGCCGGTGCCGATGATGAACGTGATTAACGGCGGCGCCCACGCCGACAACAATCTCGACCTGCAGGAGTTCATGATTATTCCGGTCGGCGCGCCCACCTTCCGTGAAGCGGTGCGTTACGGTGCCGAGGTGTTCCACACTCTCAAGAAAATCCTGCACGAGCGCCGCCTCACCACGGCAGTGGGCGACGAAGGCGGCTTCGCGCCCAATGTGGAAAACCACGAAGCGGCGATCAAGCTGATCCTCGAAGCGATTGAACAAGCCGGGTACGAGCCTGGCGTGGAGATCGCGCTCGGCCTCGACTGCGCCGCCAGCGAGTTTTACCGCGACGGCAAATACCATCTCGAAGGCGATGGCCTGGTGTTATCAAGCGGT
>JANOYK010000029.1:0-2185 GCA_031428855.1 Burkholderiales bacterium
CCTCTCTCTCTGTCATTCCCGCCTTCTTTTCCTCCTGTCTCCGCACACACCACCGCTTGTACCCCAGCGCTTGTACCCCAGCGCTTGCACCCCACCGCTTTCACCTCACCGGCTGCCCCCATGTCCACCACCTCGCGCGGCACGTTGATCGACCCCACCAAAACCGGTCACGAAGAGTTTGACTACGGCGACCGCCCCAGCAAGTCGCAGAAAAAACGCGACAGCACCGCCGCGCAAGACTTGGGTGCGCAACTGGCCGATCTCTCGCGCGACAAGATCGAATCACTCGGCCTGCCCGAAAAATTGCAGGATGCCCTGATTGAAACTGCGCGCATCACTGCACACGAAGGCAAGCGCCGCCACCTGCAACTGATCGGCAAGCTGATGCGCGGCATTGACCTGGACCCGATCCGCGCGGCGCTGGCAAAATTTTCCGGGTCTTCCAAACAGGAAGTGGCCGACATGCATCTGGCCGAGCGCTGGCGCGAACGGCTGTTGAAAGATACCGATGCGTTCGCGCTGTTTGCCAATGACTACCGCGACGCCGACCTGCAGCAACTGCGCACCATGATCCGCAATGCGCAAAAAGAGCAGGCGCAAAACAAACCGCCGCGCGACTTTCGCAAGATCTACCAGTTTGTGCGGGATGCGATGACTGTGCGCAGAACCGCTCCCACCAACGATTCTGGCGCAATGGCACCAGAGGCACCGGACCAGGACGGCACCGGCAGCGCCGCCAGCGGCCAGGACAGCAAGGCATGAACCTGCTCGACCGCCCGCTCAAAGTCGGCTTGATCTCGGCCAGTGACCGCGCCTCGGCTGGCGTCTATCAGGACCAAGGCCTGCCCAGCCTCAAAACCTGGCTCGATGCTGCCGTGCTCACGCCCTGCGCATACGTTGAGCGTCTGATTCCCGACGAGCAAGCCGTGATCGAGACAACGTTGATCGAATTGGTGGACACCGAACGCTGTGACCTGGTGCTCACCACCGGCGGCACCGGCCCGGCGCTGCGCGATGTCACGCCCGAAGCCACCCTCGCCGTCGCGCATAAAGAAATGCCCGGCTTCGGTGAGCAGATGCGCCAGATCAGCCTGCGCTTTGTTGCCACCGCCATCCTGTCGCGCCAGACCGCCGTGATCCGCTATCACCCGGTTGCGCAAGACAGCGCCGGCACACCCGGCACCCTCGGCAAACCCAGCCTCCCCTCGGGCGCACTCATCATCAACCTGCCGGGCCAGCCCAAGGCGATCAAGGAAACCCTCGAAGGCCTGCGCGACAAGGAAGGCACGCTGATCGCGGGCGGCATCTTCGCCGCCGTGCCTTACTGCATTGATCTCATCGGCGGGCCTTATATCGAAACCGATGAGGCCGTCTGCCAAGCCTTCCGCCCCAAAACCGCCGTGCGCGAGCGCAGCACACTCACACTCAAAAGGAAATCTGCATGAGCGCCCTGCTCGAATGCGTTGAAGTCGCCACCGGCCCGGCCCCGGTTGCCAGCATTATCTGGATGCATGGCCTCGGCGCGGATGGTTACGACTTCGTGCCCCTCGTCAAAGAACTCGACCTCAACCAGTTGCCCGGCCTCGAAGCTGGTGTGCGCTTCATCTTTCCGCACGCGCCGATGCGCCCGGTCACGCTCAACAACGGCATGGTGATGCGCGCCTGGTACGACATCAAAATGATTGACCTGGTGCGCCAGGAAGATGAAGCGGGGCTGCGCGCGAGCCAGGCCGAGTGCGAAAAACTGATCGCCAGCGAAGTGGCGCGCGGCATCCCGAAACACCGCATCGTTCTGGCCGGTTTCTCGCAAGGCGGCGCCATCACCCTGCAAACCGGCTTGCGTCACAAAGACCGTTTAGCGGGCCTGATGGTGCTCTCCAGCTACCTGCCGATTGCTTCGACTGTTGCGGCTGAAATGTCTGCAGCCAGCAAAGACCTGCCCATCTTCATGGCCCACGGCACGCACGACCCGATGATCGCGCTGTCACGCGCCACCGCCTCGCGCGACCAGCTCCAACAACTCGGCTGCACCATCGAATGGAACGAGTACCCGATGGAGCATTCGCTGGCGCTGGAAGAAGTGCGCGATATTCGCGCGTGGCTCGGGCGGGTGCTCACCGCCGCCTGAGTGTGGCGGCAGGGCCACTTGTTCACCGGCGGTTCACCGGCACTGGCGCCAGCAACC
>JANOYK010000030.1:0-1970 GCA_031428855.1 Burkholderiales bacterium
GCGCTGGATGTTGCGCCGGATCAATCAGGACGACCACCAGCCTGCGCTGTTCTATTTCCATCCGTGGGAAATCGATCCGGGGCAGCCGCGCATTCCCGGGGTGGGTGCCAAGACCCGCTTTCGCCACTACGTCAATCTGGACCGGATGGAAGCCAAGCTTGACCGGCTATTGACCGACTTCCAGTGGCAACGCATGGATCAGGTCTTTTTCAGCGAGAACGCACATTGATGCGCGCGCAAGCGGTCGGCCCGCCCAGCGCCAGCGGGAGTCGTGGTTGATGTTGGCCGGCGTGCGGACATGCTGACGGTACGCTCGCTCGCGTCAGGAGACGGTCCGGGCGCTGCGCGCTGGGATGTGTTCGTCGAGAATTGCCCGGAAGCGACCTTTTTTCACCGGGCCGGCTGGCAGGATATTTTGGCGCAGGTGTTCCGCCATCCGACGCACTATCTGTATGCGGAACGGGCTGGCCAGATTGAAGGTGTCCTGCCGCTGGCGCAGGTCAAGAGCTGGCTGTTCGGCAATGCGCTAGTGTCGCTGCCGTTTGCGGTCTACGCCGGGGTCGCTGCCAGCAATGCGGAAGCTGCGGTCGCCCTCGAGGCCGAGGCCGAAAACATTGCCCGGCAGGCCGGGGTTGCGCACCTGGAATTTCGCAATGTCATGCCCCGGCATCCAGACTGGCCGAAGCAGGACCTCTACTTCACGTTCCGCAAGCCGATCGAAGCTGAAGAGGACGCGAATCTGCTGGCCATTCCGCGCAAACAGCGCGCGATGGTGCGCAAGGGCATCAAGAATAATTTGACTGGAGAAATCGACACCAACACTGACCGTTTTTTCCGCTTGTACGCGGACAACGTTCACCGGCACGGCACACCCGCGCTGCCCAAGGCCTACTTCGAGGCACTGCTGCGCGTTTTCGGCCCCGCGTGCGAGATTCTGACAGTGGCTGCGCCCGGTGGCCGCGCTTTGAGCAGTGTGCTCAGTTTCTATTTTCGCGATGAGGTGATGCCCTACTACGCGGGCGATGACGAAGCGGCGCGTGATCTGGCCGCCAACGACTTCAAATATTGGGATCTGATGCGGCGCGCCTGCGCGCGCGGATTGAAACTGTTCGACTATGGACGCAGCAAAACCGGTACCGGCCCATTTGCCTTTAAAAAACACTGGGGGTTTGAGCCGCAGCCCCTGCATTACGAGTACCGCTTGTACCGGCGCGAGTCGGTGCCGCAGAACAATCCGTCAAATAAAAAGTATCGCCTGTTCATCGAAGCATGGCGGCGCATGCCATTGGCGCTCGCCACGCGGCTTGGCCCGCACATTGTGCGCAATCTGGGATGAGCAATATTCTGTATCTGGTGCATCGCTTTCCCTATCCGCCCAACAAGGGCGATAAGGTGCGTTCGTACCATATTCTGCGGCATCTGGCGCAGCGCCACCGCGTGTTTTTGGGCACATTCATCGATGACCCGGAAGATGCAGTCCATCTCGATACCGTGCGCGCATGGTGTGCTGACATCCATGCTGCGCCGCTGTCACCGCGTCTGGCGAGGCTGCGCAGTGCGCGGGGTTTGGCGGCCGGAACAGCCCTCACGCTGCCCTACTACCGGGATGCCGGTTTGCTGGACTGGGTGGAGCGGGTCTGCGCAACCGGTGCGATGGATGCGGCAGTGATTTTTTCGTCCGCCATGGCGCAGTATGTGGAGCACCGTCCGGGGTTGCCGCTGCTGGTCGATTTTGTCGATGTCGATTCGGCCAAGTGGACCCAATATGGCGCGACGCGGCTGTGGCCTCTGTCTTGGCTGTTCCGGCGCGAGGGCGCATGCCTGCTCGGCTATGAGCGGCGCACCGCCGCACTGGCGCGGCGCTCGTTCTTTGTCACCGCGCAAGAGGCAGACTTGTTTTGCCGCCAGGCCCCGGAAGCGGCTGGACGGGTGGAGGCATTGAACAACGGTGTTGACGGTGAATTCTTCTC
>JANOYK010000031.1:0-2421 GCA_031428855.1 Burkholderiales bacterium
GTCGGCGTGCTGCCGATTCCCGAATCCAAAATCATCAACAAGTGGCGCTTGCAGCCGGGCAAGATGTTTTTGATCGACCTGGAGCAAGGCCGCATCATCGACGACAAGGAGTTGAAAGACACCTACGCCAACGCCAAGCCCTACAAGTCGTGGATCGACAGCGTGCGCGTGCGCCTGGACGACGTGGCCACCCGCGTCGAGTTGCCCGCCTCCAGCATCCCGTTGCTGGATCGCCAGCAGGCGTTCGGCTACACCCAGGAAGACATCCGCTTCCTGATGAGCCCGATGGCCACCACCGGCGAAGAGGCGATCGGCTCGATGGGCAACGACTCGCCGCTGGCGGTGACGTCGAACAAATTGAAACCGCTGTATCACTACTTCAAGCAACTGTTCGCGCAAGTCACCAACCCGCCGATTGACCCGATCCGCGAGCAGATGGTGATGTCGCTGGTCAGCTTCGTCGGCCCGCGCCCGAACCTGCTCGACAAAGACAACATCAACCCGCCAATGCGGCTTGAAGTCACGCAGCCGGTGCTCGATTTTGTCGAGATGACCAAGATGCGCGAAATCGACAAGCACACCGGTGGCAAGTTCAAGTCGTACGAAATCGACATCTGCTATCCGGTGGCGTGGGGCAAAGAGGGCATCGAAGCGCGCCTGGCCTCGCTGTGCGCCGAAGCGGTCGACGCACTCAAGACCGGCCACAACATCCTGATCGTGTCGGACCGCAAACTCAGCGCCGCCAATGTGGCGATCCCCGCGCTGCTCGCCACCAGCGCCGTGCATCATCACCTGGTGCAAAAAGGCCTGCGCACCACCACTGGCCTGGTGGTCGAGACCGGCTCGGCGCGCGAGGTGCAGCACTTCGCGCTGTTGGCCGGTTACGGTGCCGAGGCGATTCACCCCTACCTCGCCCTCGAAACCCTGGCCGACATGGCCAAGGGTTTGCCCGGCGCGCTCTCGCCCGAGAAGGTGATCTACAACTACCAAAAGGCGATTGGCAAGGGCCTCATGAAGGTGTTCTCCAAGATGGGGATTTCGACCTACATGAGCTATTGCGGTGCGCAGATTTTCGAGGCGATTGGGTTGAACCGCGCGCTGATCGACAAATACTTTCGCGGCACGCCGTCCAACGTTGAAGGCATTGGCATTTTTGAAGTGGCCGAAGAAGCGCTGCGCATGCACCAGCAGGCGTTTGGCAACGACCCGGTGCTCGCCACCATGCTCGACGCCGGCGGTGAATACGCGTTCCGCATTCGCGGTGAAGAGCATATGTGGACACCCGACGCCATCGCCAAGCTGCAACACGCCGCCCGCGCCAACAACTTCAACTCGTACAAAGAGTACGCGCAGATCATCAACGATCAATCCAAGCGCCAGATGACCTTGCGTGGCCTGTTCGAGTTCAAGATCGACCCGGCCAAAGCAGTGCCGATTGATGAAGTCGAATCGGCCAAGGAAATCGTCAAGCGCTTTGCCACCGGGGCCATGTCGTTGGGCTCGATCTCGACCGAAGCGCACGCGACGCTGGCGATTGCGATGAACCGCATCGGCGGCAAATCGAACACCGGCGAGGGCGGCGAAGACCCGATGCGTTATCGCAATGATCTGCGCGGCATCAAGATCAAGGCCGGTGAAACGCTCGCCTCCATCGTCGGAGAAGACGTGATCGAAGCTGACATTCCGCTGCAGGATGGCGATTCGCTGCGCTCCAAAATCAAGCAGGTGGCCTCGGGCCGCTTCGGCGTCACGGCTGAATATCTGGTGTCGGCCGATCAAATCCAGATCAAGATGGCGCAGGGTGCCAAGCCCGGCGAAGGCGGCCAACTGCCCGGCTACAAGGTGAGCGACTACATCGCACGCCTGCGCTTCTCGGTGCCCGGTGTCGGCCTGATTTCGCCGCCGCCGCATCACGACATTTATTCGATTGAGGATCTGGCGCAGTTGATTCACGATCTGAAAAACGCCAATCCGAAGGCCTCGATCAGTGTCAAGCTCGTCTCCGAAGTGGGCGTCGGCACGGTGGCGGCAGGCGTGGCCAAGGCCAAGTCCGATCACGTCGTCATCGCCGGCCACGACGGCGGCACCGGGGCCTCACCGCTCTCGTCGATCAAGCACGCCGGCACACCGTGGGAGCTGGGTCTGTCCGAAACCCAGCAGACCCTGGTGCTCAACGACCTGCGCTCGCGCATCCGCGTGCAGGCTGACGGCCAGATGAAAACCGGGCGCGATGTGGTGATCGCCGCACTGCTCGGTGCCGACGAAATGGGCTTTGCCACTGCGCCGCTGGTGACCACCGGCTGCATCATGATGCGCAAGTGCCACCTCAACACCTGCCCGGTCGGCGTCGCCACGCAAGACCCGGTGCTGCGCCGCAAGTTTGCCGGCAAGCCCGAGCACGTCGTCAACTTTTTCTTTTTC
>JANOYK010000032.1:0-1942 GCA_031428855.1 Burkholderiales bacterium
CCGTCTCACCTATTGCGCCGGCGCGCGGCTCAAACAATGCGCGAACCGCAGTACCCGTATGGCCGCAAAACCAGTGTGACATGATGGGAAGTAGCTTGAATAATTTTTGCGATGGCCTGAAACGGTTGGTACAAGCCATTGTTGAGAGACGTGCATCCGAAACCATTGGTACGAGCCACTGAGCGGGCAGTCTACTATTGAAAATTGGCCAACTCAGTCCGCTTTCATCCCTGCCTTTTTAACCTCGCGCGCCGCGCCCACCGGTGCTGCGTCACGCCACCGCACTCGCCCCACGCAGCGCTGCGATCTCTTCCGCCGAATAACCCAGCCCTTGCAGAAGCGCGTCGGTATGCTCGCCCATCTTCGGCGGGTCGCTGCGAATGCCGAGCCGTCTCCCATCCATGCTGAGCGGGAACAACACCGTCTGCACGGTGTCGCCGGGGCGCGCGCCGTCGGGAATCTTGATATCGGCCAGACCGCCGGTGCCCTTGAGGTGCGGGTCGTCGAACAACTCTTCGGGTTTGACAATCGGCGCAAACGGCAGGCCGTGCTGCTCGAACAATGCCGACAACTCCGCTTTGCTGCGCGTGGATAGCCGCCCGCGCAGTGTGGGAATCAGGGTGTCGCGCAGTTCCACGCGCTGGTTGTTGGTGGCGAGCGCCGGGTCTGCCTTGAGGTCGGCGTAGCCCAGGGCATCGCAAAACGTCACCCACTGGCCGTCAGACACGGCGGCGAGAAAAATCTGTTCGCCGTCTTTCACCGTGAACACGTCGTACACCGCCCATGCCGAGATGCGCTCCGGCATCGGCGCGGCCGGTTTGCCGGTGAGGGCGTATTGCATCATGTGCTGGCCGACCAGAAACACATTGTTCTCGAACAGGGCCGACTGCACTTCCTGGCCGCGGCCGGTGCCTGGGCTGCTGCCGCCTTTGCCATCGGGGCCACGGTCGCGCTGCATCAGCGCCGCCATTGCACCAATCGCGCCAAACAGCCCGCCCATGATGTCGTTGACGCTCGAGCCGGCGCGCAAGGGGTCACCAGGACGTCCGGTCATGTAGGCGAGGCCGCCCATCATCTGCACCACTTCGTCGAGCGCGGTGCGGTGGTCATACGGGCCGGGCAAAAAGCCCTTGTGCGCCACATACACGAGGCGCGGATTGTCTGTCGACAGCGAGGCGTAGTCGAGGCCGTATTTGGCCATCACGCCGGGCTTGAAGTTCTCGCTCACCACATCGGCAGTGAGGCACAGCTTGCGTGCCGCAGCGCGGCCCTCGGGCTTGCGCAAATCGAGCGCGATGCTTTTCTTGTTGTGGTTGAACATCGGAAAAAACGCCACGCCGCTGCCGAGCAGATGGCGCGTGCGGTCGCCGTCGATCGGCTCGACCTTGATCACTTCGGCGCCGAGGTCGGCGAGCATCATGCCGCAGGTGGGGCCCATCACCATGTGGGTAAATTCGACGACGCGGATGCCGGTAAGGGGCAGAGAACGTTCAGATGTCATGGCCGGTTCGCCGCCTTAATTACGCCGCGCCGCACCTGATCGCGTTCAATCGATTCAAACAGCGCCTTGAAGTTGCCTTCGCCGAAACCATCATCGCCCTTGCGCTCGATGAATTCGAAGAACACTGGCCCCAACAGGGTTTCTGAAAAAATCTGCAACAACAATCGTTGCGCGCCGCCCTGGGTGCTGCCATCGAGCAGGATGCCGCGCGTCTGCAATTCGCCCACATTCTCGCCATGCCCGGGCACGCGCTCGGCCAGCATCTCGTAGTAGGTGGCGGGCGGCGCGCTCATCAGCGGAACGCCGGCGCGGCGCAGGCTGTCGACCGTGGCGATCAGGTCTTCGGTCAGCAGCGCCACGTGCTGAATCCCCTCGCCGTTGAACTGCATTAAAAATTCCTCGATCTGCCCGGCGCTGTTGGAGGCCTCTTCGTTGAGCGGA
>JANOYK010000033.1:0-9462 GCA_031428855.1 Burkholderiales bacterium
GCGAAGATCCCTTGATGTTCGCCCAGTTCAAGGACCCGCGCATGTACATGGTGCTGGCGATGGGTTTGCTGGTGCTGTGCATGCTCATTTCGCTCAAGGTGGAGCGCTCGCGTTTTGGGCGGCAATTGCTCGCGATCAAACAGAACGAGCCGGCGGCTGAAGCGGCCGGTATCGATACCTGGCGGCAAAAGATGTACGCCATCATGTTGAGCGGCGGCATGGCGGCGGCAGCCGGCGGCATGTACGCCAACGTGATGCTGGTGGTGACGCCGCAGTCGATGTTCGGCATGCTGGTGTCGGCGCAGGCGCTGATTTTTGCGCTGTTTGGCGGCGTTGGCACCTTCTGGGGGCCGGTGATCGGCTCGGCAGTGCTGGTGCCGCTGTCGGAAATTTTGCACGGTGAACTCGGCCACATCGTGCCCGGGATTCAGGGGGTGGTGTACGGAGGAGCCGTGATCGGCATCATCATCCTGGCACCGGAAGGTATTTTCTGGAAAGTGCGCGACCGGATTGCTGCGAAACGTGCGGCGGCCGCTGGTGCATCTGGTACATCTGGCGCCTCCGGCGCAATGCCAGTCGCTGGCGCACCTGCCGCGTCCGCGACACCGTCCGCCGCAGTAGCCAACACAGCGCAGCATGCACCAGCCGATAGCGCGGCAGCCGCAAGCGCTGCGGCGCGCACCGCTGTCTTGGTCAGCGCCAAACCGCTGCTCACGCTCGACCACGTCTCACTCGCCTTCGGTGGCCTCAAGGCGGTCGATAACGTCAGCTTCACCGTCAAGACCGGCGCGATCCACGGCATCATCGGCCCGAACGGCGCGGGCAAGACCACGATGTTCAATGTCATCAACGGCTTTTTGCCGCCTGCGAGTGGCGCGATTACTTTTGAAGGCCGCGTGCTGGCCGGCCTCAAGCCGCACCAGGTGTGCCGCCAGGGCATTGGCCGCACGTTTCAGGTGGTGCGCGCGTTCCCGCGCATGACGGTGCTGGAGAACGTGATTACCGGTGCCTACGCCGGTGCCGCCACCGATACCGAGGCGCGCACCCTTGCACTCAACGCGGTGGCGCGCGTGGGCCTGGGCGGCGCACAGGCCAGTGCGATTGCCGGGGGCCTAACCACCAAACAATTGCGCCTGATGGAGCTGGCGCGCGCGCTCGCGTCCAAGCCGCGCCTGCTGCTGCTTGATGAAACCTTTGCCGGTCTCGCGCACGATGCGATTGATGATCTGATGGAGATCATCCGCCAGGTCAACCGCGAAGGCGTGACCGTGCTCATCATCGAGCACACCATGCAGGCGATGGTGCAGCTGGCTGATGAATTCGGCGTGCTCAATCACGGCAGCCTGCTGGCGCAGGGCGCACCGGCCGAGGTAGTGCGCAACCGTGCAGTGATTGAAGCCTATCTTGGCAAGAAGTGGATGGATCGTGCTGAAAATACGCCAGCTTAATGTCGCCTATGGTGGCCTGCACGCCTTGAGCGATGTCACGCTTGAGGTCGATCAGGGCCAATTTGTCGCGGTGGTCGGCCCCAATGGCGCGGGCAAATCGACCTTGTTCAAAACCATTTCGGGCAGTGTCGCGCCAGTGTCTGGCGAGATACTTTACAAGGGGCAGAACCTGCTCACGGTGGCCCCGGCCGAACGCGCGCATCTGGGCATCGCCCATGTGCCCGAGGGCCGTCAGGTGTTCGCCTCGATGACGGTGATGGAAAATCTGGAGATGGGGGCCTACACCGTCAATGGCCGCAAGCGCTGGGGCGAGTTGCTGCCGATGATTTTGGCGCTGTTCCCGATTTTGCAGGAGCGGCGTGACCAGCTGGCCGGCACGCTGTCGGGCGGAGAACAGCAGATGCTGGCGATTGGGCGCGGCCTTGCGTCCGCGCCTGAACTGTTGATGCTGGATGAACCGTCAATGGGTCTTGCGCCGGCGCTGGTCGATGCGATTTTTGAGCGCATCCATCAGATTCACACCGAGCACGGTCTGACGATTTTGCTGGTCGAGCAACGCGTCGCCGAAGCGCTTGAATCGTGCGACCGCGGCTATGTGCTCGAAACTGGCCGGGTCGTGATGCAGGGCAAGCATGATGATCTGGTGTCGGATGCGCGCGTCAAGCGCGCGTATCTGGGAATGTAAGCACATCAGTACATCAGCACATCAGCGCAGAACAATAAGCCGTGTCATCCGCCGCGCCCGCATTGCGTTTGATGGACGGTATGGTGGGTGAATCGCGGGTGGTGAATCGTCAGTTGTGAATCGTAGGTTGTGGTTTGTGCAGCCGGCTAACCCCGGTCAACCCTTTAGGAGAGTGCCATGTCGATGAAGCAAACTATGTCAAACATCACGCGCCGGACCGTTATCGCGGCGAGCATCGCTGCGATGTCCAGTGCAGCCCTGTTCTCTGCACCGGTCTGGTCACAGGCCAAAGAAATCAAGGTTGCGATCATCGCGCCAATCTCTGGCCCGTGGGCACGTCCTGGACAGTTGATCCAGATGGGCGCGCAGATGGCAGTCGATGAAATCAACGCCAAGGGCGGCATCGCCTCGCAAGGCGGCGCGAAATTGAAACTCATCATCGCCGACGCCGGCGACTCGGCCGAGAAAGCCAAGAACGCCGCCCAGCGCCTGATCGCGCAGGAACCCGATCTGGTCGGCGGCACTGGCGCGTGGCTGAGCTCGTTTACCCTCGCCGTGACGGAAGTGACCGAGCGCGCGCAGATTCCGTGGTTGACGCTCTCTTACGCCGACAACATCACCGACCGCGGCTTCAAGTATGTGTTCCAGACTTCGCCGATTGCCAGCAGCCAGTCGATGGGCTCGATCCCGGTGTTGATGGAAATTGCCAAAAGCGCGACCGGCAAAGTGCCCACCACGATCGGCATCATCGGCGACAACACAGCGTCGCCGGTGTTCTTCCTCAAACCTCTGCGCGAAGGCGGCCTCACAAAAATGGGCTTCAAAACCCTGATGGATGAGACCTACACGCCGCCGCTGTCGGATGCGACACCGCTGATCCAGAAGGTGCGCAACAACCGCCCCGACATGCTGCTGTTCGTCTCGACCACGGTATCGGACCTGAAACTGGGCCTGGAGAAATTGAACGAGTTCCGTCTCGGCAAGGGTGCCGTGCCGGTGATTGCCAATGGCGCGCACATGGGCGCACCCGAAGTGCTCAAGAACGTGCCGGCCGAATTGCTCGAAGGCGTGATCTTCAGTGTCGCCAACTGGAACCTCAAAGGTCACGAAGCGATTAACGAAAACTTTAAAAAGCGCACCAATGAGCCGTGGATCACGCAGGATGCCATCACCGCTTACGGCGACATGTGGATTCTGAAAGAAGCGCTGGAGCGCGCCAAGGTGGCCGACAAGGTCAAGGTGGCCGAAGAAATCCGCAAGATGGACATGAAGGATGGCCCGGCCGCCATCGCCTTCCCTGGCGGCGTGAAATTTGACGAAAAAGGCCGCCGCATGAACGCGCCGCTGGTGATGGTGCAGTGGCAAAAAGGTGTGCCGGTGACGATCTCGCCGCCGGACCGCGCGCTCGGCAAAGTGCTCTGGCCAAAGCAGTAAATGCCCAGCGTACACACGGCCGCACGGCTGGGTTGGCGGGCGGTGCCGTGTGCAGGTGGCTGCCGCATGGCTGGGCCGCGCTGTAACACCGGCGGTGTCGCGTGAGCGGCCGCATCGCTTTTCTCGGCACCGGTGCGATGGGTGCGCCGATGGCCGAGCGTCTGATCGACGCTGGTCATCAGGTTGCCGTGTTCGATCCATCCCCGGCGGCGATGGGGCCGCTGGTGGCGCGCGGTGCCATCGCGGCCAGCTCGCCGCTGGATGCAGCATCCGGTGCGCACACCGTGTTCGCTTGTCTGCCCAACCCCGAGGTCAGCCGTGCCGTAGCCCTGGGCACCGGTGCGCCGGGTGATGCAGGCATTGGCGCTGCGCCCGGCCTCCAGGTCTATATCGAGTGCTCCACCATCGGCACTGCCACCGTCAAGGCGATCGCCGCCGGTCTGACGGCACGCGGCATCAGTGTGCTCGATGCGCCGGTCAGCGGCGGCCCGCGCGGCGCGCGCGCCGGCACGCTCTCGACCATGGTGGCAGGCGAGCGCGCCGCGTTTGAGCGCAGCTTGCCGCTGTTTGAAACGATTGCCAAAAAAGTGTTTTACGTCGGTGCCGAACCGGGTCTGGGCCAGATGGCCAAGCTCGCCAACAACATGATCTCGGCAGCCGGCATGGCCGCAGCGTCAGAGGCGGTGGTGCTCGGTGTGAAAGCCGGGCTTGATCCGCGCACCCTGATCGACGCCATCAACGCCGGCACCGGGCGCAATACCGCCACCTCGGACAAATTTCCCCAATCAATATTGACGCGCAGCTTTGATTACGGCGGCAAGTTTTCTACCATGTACAAAGACGTGCGCCTGTGCCTGGAAGAAGCGAAGAACCTGCAAGTGCCGATGTGGGTTGGCTCCGCCGTCGTGCAATTGTGGTTCCAGGGCATGGTCGAAGGCCGCGCAGACGACGACTACACCACCATCATCAAGATCGTTGAAGGCTGGACCGGCGTCACGGTCGATGGCCGCGAAGACAAGAGCACACCAGCATGAGCCAAGTTCACGCCATCCGCGTTCACCAATTGGGCGGCCCGGAGCAATTGCGCTACGAGCCGGTTGAAGTCGGCAGCCCCGGCGCAGGTGAGGCGCGGGTGCGCCACACCGCCATCGGCCTTAACTTCACCGATGTGCATTTCCGCACCGGGCGCTATCCCCTGCCCTCGCTGCCGCATGTGATCGGCATGGAAGGCGCCGGGGTGATTGAGGAACTCGGCCCCAACCCCGATGCCGGCCTTGCTGTCGGCGACCGTGTCGCTTACTCGTCCGACAAGCCGCGCAGCTACGCGCAGGCCACCGTGATGCCGACGCGCCGCCTCATCAAATTGCCCGCTGCCATTTCCGATGAGCTGGGCGCGGCGTTGATCCTCAAAGGCCTGACCGCGCAATATTTGATTCGCGCTTCTTACGAAGTGCGCGCCGGTGAGACCATCCTGATTCAAGCTGTCGCTGGCGGTGTCGGCCTCATCATGTGCCAGTGGGCCAAATCACTCGGCGCCACCGTGATCGGCACCGTGAGCACCGATGAAAAAGCCGCGCTGGCGCGCCAGCATGGCTGTGACCATGTGATGGTCTACACCCGCGAAGATGTGGTGGCGCGCGTGCGCGAGATTACCGGCGGTGCCATGCTGCCGGTGGTGTACGACGGTGTCGGTGCCAGCACCTTTGAGCAATCGCTGCTGTGTCTGCGCCGGCGCGGGCTGGCGGTGTCTTATGGCAGTGCCTCGGGCGTGGTGCCGCCGCTCGATGTGTTCCGCTTGAACCGCATGGGTTCGCTCTATGTCACCAGCGCCGGCCTGGCCGACTACACCAGCACCCGCGCCGAGTTGCTCGAACGCGCGGCTGATTTGTTCAGCGTGGTCGCCAGCGGCGCTGTGCGGGTGGAGATCCAGCAGCGCTACCCGCTAGCCGAGGCCGCGCGCGCGCATCGCGATCTTGAAGCGCGCCGCACCGCAGGCAGCTCAATCCTGATTCCGTAGCGGCGCTGCCGCCGCCGCGCCAGCCACACACCGCTCACGCTGACGCGCGCAGGCACGCACCGCCGCACACGGTTACACGCGGTCACACGCAATCACACACAGCGGCCACAGTCCCATGATCCTGCATCACACCCTCGAAGGCCCTCTCACCGGCGCACGCGTGCTGCTGTTGCACGCCGTCGGCATTGACCTCACCTTTCTCGCACCGCTCGCCGCATTGCTGGCCACGCGCTATCGCGTGATGCGCATGGACTTGCGCGGCCACGGCCAGTCGGCGGCGCTGCCCTTGGCGCAAAGCCTGGAAGACTTTGCCGATGATGTGCATGACACACTTGCGCAGACCGGATTCGGACCCTGCGCCGTCACCGGCTTCTCATTTGGTGGCATGGTGGCGCAGACGCTGGCCTTGCGCCATCCGGCCGGCATCACCGCACTGATTCCCTGCGCCTGCCCTTGCACACTGACGCCAGAACGGCGCGCCCTCTCGCGCGCACGTGGTGACGAAGCCGAGCGCAGCGGCATGGGCGTGGTGATTGACGCGACGATGGAGCGCTGGTTCACCCCGGCGTTTCGCACCAGCGCCAAGGCGCAAGCCGCGCGCAGCCACTTGCTCGAACGCGACCTACGCGGCTGGACCCAAGGCTGGCGCGCGATGGCCAAGATCGACCTGCTGCCGTGCCTGCCCACACTGCGTGTGCCCACGCTGTGCATCGCCGGCGAACTCGACATCTCGTCAACGCCAGAGAACGTGCGGCAAATCGCCGACACCATCCCCGGCGCGCAATATCAGATCATCGCCGGCGCACCGCACATGCTGTTCATCGAACAGCCGCAGGCGGTGGCGCAAGCCATCAGCCAATTTCTCGACGGGCGCGCGTTGCGATAGGAGCAACTTCGGGAGCCCCACGGGAGCAACCCCGGAGCAACCCCGGAGCAACCCCGGAGCAACCCCGGAGCAGCTCCGGCGCAGACCCAAATCAGCCGTTCACGCCGTGGCGCTGAAATCAGCCATGTGTTCCTTGCCGGAAAAAAACACGTTCGGTTTGGTAAAAAACCCCAGCACAATCGCCCCGTCCGGCGGCTTGTTGACATCGGTGTTGCCGACATCGCGCCAGGCATAGTTGCCCGCTGTGACCTCACCATCATGGTCCACCACGCTGCCCTCGATCACATAGGCCTGCTCGATGCCCATCTGCGAATGCAGCGGCACTTGCTGTTGCTCCCATGGTGGCGTTAGGTTGACAATCTACCAGCCTCATCCCTGTTTCGACTGTAACCCAAGCTATTACCTACAGCGCCACCGTCGACAGCCAAGGCACATACGCGATCACCAGCAAACCGCCGAGCAGCGCGGCAATGTAGGGCCAGATCGCGCCCATCACTTCATCCGGCGGCGCATCGCCGATGCGGCAAGCCACATAGAACCCGACACCAATCGGCGGCATCATCAGGCCAATGTTCATGGAGCACACCACCACCATCGCGTAATGCACGTCGTTGATGCCGAGCTTCTTGGCGATGGGGAACATCAGCGGCGCCAGCAGCAGGATGGCCGGCAGGCCTTCGAGCAAACAGCCGAGCACCAGGAACACCACAATCGTGACCGCCATGAACGTCGCCCAGCCACCCGGCATGTTGGTCATGAAATCGGCGAGCTGTTGCGCCACGCCCGATTGCGCAATCATCCACGCCATGCTCAGTGCCGTGCCGAGGATGATGAGGATGGCACCGGTGAGGGCTGCCGTCTCAACCAGCATGTCATAGCACTTGCGCAAGCCAATACCGCCATACAAAAACATGCCGGTAATCATGGCGTAGAGCACCGCCAGCGTGGAGACTTCGGTCGCGGTGGCAACACCGCCGCCGACGGCGCCGCGAATCAAAAACGGCAGCAGCAGCGCCGGTGCCGCGATCAAAAACGTCGCACGCATCACCGGGAACCCGGCACGTTTGACGTGATCGACCTTTTCATGCCGCGCCTTCCAGCGCGCCAGCACCGCGAGCGCGACCAGCAGCACCATCGCGATCACCACGCCCGCATTGAATAGACCCGCAATCGATACACCTGCAACGGAACCGAGCACAATCAGCACAATGCTCGGCGGCACCGTGTCGGCCATCGCCGCGCCGGTGGCGAGCAGCGCAATCATCTCTTTCGGTTTGTGGCCGCGCCGTTTCATCTCGGGAAACAGCGCTGGGGCCACGGCAGCCATGTCCGACACTTTGGAACCCGAGATGCCCGACACGATAAACAGTGAGCCGAGCAGCACATACGACATGCCGGCCTTGACATGACCGATCAGCGATGCCAGAAAATCGATGATTGCCTTGCCCATGCCGGTAGCGTCAAGCACGCAGCCCAACAGCACAAACACCGGCACCGACACCAGCACCAGACTCGACATGCCTTCGTCCATGCGGTTGACCATGGTCTCCATCGGAATCGTGGTGCCAAAGCCCATAAAGCACAGGGTGCCGATGCCAAAGCAAAATGCGATCGGCACGCCCGCTATCAGGCATGCGGCGACAAAACCAATCAGAAAAATCGGAATGTTCCAGTGGCCGGCCTTTTGCAGCGCAGGCGAGAGCAGCCAGCAGGCGCCGCCAATCACCGCAATTACCACAACGGCCAGCGCAATGTTGCGCCACGATGATGACGCAACCACCGAGCGCAGCACCAGCGCCAGCATCAGCGCAATCCCGGTGCTGATGGCCGACACCCGGAAGCCATTGGGCAGGTCGAGCGCAGCGGTGCGGATCATCCACTCCGACTGCACATACTCGACCGAGGGCCACAACAGCCCGCCCAGAAACGCAGCGACCGCCATCAATGCGAGGGTCTGCACAAATTCTTTTTTGCCGGCCGGCAAGCGCTCAACAAACACGTTGAGCCGCAAATGCTCGTTGCGGTCAATCGCCAGCACCGCCCCCAGCATCGCCACCCACAAAAATGAGATCGACACAATCTCGTCGATCCACACAATCGGCGCCGAAAACACATAGCGCGCGATCACGCCGAGCAGCAGCAGCGCCACAATCAGCAGCGTTAACGCCGCGCTGATGGCTTCGACCGGAATAAGCAGCGCCGAACCGGCCCTCACCGGCGTTACGGTGTCAGGTGCGGCAGCAGCGGGAAAACTTGCGGGACTGGCTTCAGAGGCAGTGGTCATGGCGTAGTCAACAAAAGGGCAAACAGGGCAAAACAGCCCTGCGGGCAAGCTGAAGAATTTTCAACAAGATGAAGCCGGGGGGACGGGAACGATTCCGCGGCAATGGCCGGATAACGTTGGTGCAAGCCATTCTCACGGGGTCATCCAAGGGCTTGATGGCCTCCGGCCGACGCGGCAATAGGGACGCGGTGAAGACCGTATTTTACGTGCGCTCCCGGTTCACGCGCCATCGTCTTGGTGGTGCAACTTTTTTTGCATTTCTTGTGAAATGAGGCGCAAAGAATGCATCTCTGATATCCTATCCCCCTGGATAGGATAATTCAATATGACAACGCACACGTCTCACCCTGACGTCATCAATCGTCTGAAACGTGCCGAAGGCCATCTCAAAAGCATCATCACCATGCTCGAAGATGGACGCGCCTGCCTGGATATTGCCCAGCAACTCCAGGCTGTCGAAAGCGCCATCGTCAACGCCAAGAAGACCTTGGTGCATGACCACATCGACCATTGCCTTGAACACGCGGTTCGCGCGGGAACGCAGAGCGCGGACGACACCATCCGCGAGTTCAAAGCGATCACCAAATACTTATAAGAAGGCAATCCCTTATGACCGAATTCTCCACACTCTTGCAGCAAGGCAATGCTTGGCTGTTCATCCCCAGCGCAATCGTGCTGGGTGCTTTGCATGGCCTCGAACCGGGCCAC